>CAWUNH010000262.1:0-2692 GCA_963923435.1 uncultured bacterium | reverse complement strand
GTAAACACTGTAATTTTGGGTGGTTATTAAATTACCGGCATTGGGTAATACCCCAAGCAAGCTGGCCAAAACAAAAAACAAAAACGATCTAATGTAAGATTTCCAGGCAACTGCTTGAATGGACTGTATAAAATAATAAACCAAAAAACAGGCCACCAAAATATATCCGTAATAACTGATTTGTATGTGATTGGCATTAAGCTCCAATGCAGTAAATAGGGCTGTAATGCTAAAACCTAAAAACGGCCGGTTGGAATTAAACAAGAGGTGCAAGCCACCTATGAGGGCTGGCAAGTACCCAATGGCATTGGCTTTAGAATTATGACCGGCTTCTAAAATAATTAAAAAATAGGAACTGAATCCATAGGCCATGGAACCCGCTAAGGACCAGAGGGGAGGTATTTTCATACAGCTCATTAATATTAAAAAACAGAGCATGTACATAAATAAATAGCCTGCCGGTAAAGGCATAAAACACTTCATGAGCGTGTCGGGAATCGACAACCAATTGCCACTGTAAAGGGTTGAAATTTGAAAGGCCGGCATGCCTCCAAACATGCGGTTGGTCCATAAAGGCTCTTCACCCGTTGAGGCTCGAAAATCCACAATGTCCTTACTCATGCCTTTGTGGCGTATAATATCCTGTTGCAACAGCACCTGCTGATTAAATAGGGGACTAAAAAACAGGGCTGTACTTAACCAAAGTACCAATACAATAATAATATACTTAAACCAGGGCTGTTTTGTCATGGCTTAAAGATACAATCTTGTCAGATTTTAAAACCAAATAGTCTAAATTCTTTTATCTTTGCCTGCCATGAATTCCGCTACCTATTTTGCTCATCCCACTGCCGTAATTGATGAAAATTGTCAAATCGGCAAAGAAGTAAAAATATGGCACTTCTGTCATATCATGAAGGGATGTATAATTGGAGACTTTTGCAACTTGGGTCAAAATGTAGTGGTTTCTCCGGATGTTGTTTTGGGAAAAGGAGTTAAAGTACAAAACAACGTTTCTATTTATACCGGAGTAATTTGTGAAGACGATGTGTTTTTAGGCCCTTCCATGGTTTTTACCAACGTAATCAACCCACGCAGTGCTGTAAACCGCCGAAACGCATACCTCTCTACCAGAGTGGGTAAAGGCGCAAGTATTGGCGCCAATGCAACCATTGTGTGCGGACACGACATCGGTGCCTATGCCTTTATCGGAGCGGGTGCCGTAGTTACCAAAACGGTTCCTCCATACGCCCTTGTGGTTGGAAATCCTGCAAGGCAAATCGGCTGGATGAGCGCCCATGGGCAACGTTTAGAATTTAATGCCCAAGGGGTTGCAACCTGTTCCGAAAGCGGAATGCGTTACCAATTGCAAAACAATACCGTTAGCCCTATAGAACTATGAATCCTTCAGGACCTTTTAAATTTGCCGTTATTGGCCAGGGACACATTGGTAAACGTCATGCCGAAATGATTCGCCGAAATCCCGATGCGCAATTAATTGCGGTCTGTGATCTTTTAAATGCCGATCAAACCGGTGTTAAGCCAGATGGTTTTGCGTATTATACCGATGCCGAAACCTTGTTAAAACAACATCCTGAAATTGAAATTGTACACATTTGCACCCCCAACGGTTTGCATGCCCAACAGGCCTTAATGGCATTGGAACACCGAAAACACGTGGTTATAGAAAAACCCATGGCCCTGGCCACTGCCGATTGCGAACGTATTATTCAAAAAGCACTCGTACAACAGCGTCAGGTGTTTTGTGTAATGCAAAACCGCTACTCCCCCCCAAGTGTTTGGCTTAAAACGCTCTGCGAACAAAATACCTTGGGTGCTATATACATGGTTCAATTGAATTGTTACTGGAATCGGGATTCTAGGTATTATCAATCGACAGGTTGGAAAGGCACACAAGACATGGACGGCGGAACTCTTTTTACCCAATTTAGCCATTGGATTGATATTTTGTACTGGCTTTTTGGAGACATTAAAAACATTCAAGCCCGGTTCTCCGATTTTAACCATCAAAATTCTACCGACTTTGAAGACAGCGGCCTGGTTAGCTTTGAGTTTGAAAAGGGAGGTATGGGCTGTATTAATTACTCGACCTCCGTTTGGGATAAAAACCTGGAATCTTCATTAACCATTATGGCAGAACATGGGAGCATTAAAATTGGAGGACAGTACATGGATCAGGTAGAAGTGTGTCATGTTAAAAACTACACCTTACCACAACTGGCTCCCACCAATCCTGCCAACGACTATGGTGCCTACAAAGGGTCTGCCAATAACCATCATAACGTAATTGAAAATGTCATTGAAACCCTAAAAGGCAATCAAAATGTTAGCACCAATGCCATGGAGGGTTTAAAAGTTGTTGATATTATTGAGCGTATATACAAACACAGAAAACCCGAACTTATAAAACATCGATAAATTATGCCGGATTTATTTAATATTGTTTCCAAACTTGAAACTAAACGTGAATCCCTTGCTGTTATTGGCTTAGGATACGTTGGATTACCCATTGCCCTGGCTTTTGCAAAAAAAATTAAAGTCATTGGGTTTGACATCAACGCACAACGCATCCGTCAAATGCAAAAGGGCATCGATCCCAGCAACGAATTAAAAAAATCGGACTTTAAGCATTGTGATATTAAATTTACCCATCAATTAAACGATTTAAAAA
>CAWUNH010000261.1:0-2701 GCA_963923435.1 uncultured bacterium | reverse complement strand
AAAATTCACCACCGTTCTCTTACTCCAACCGTATACAGCGTGTATAGTTTTCATCCGGTAGAAGCCCTTTTGTTAAGCACCGTTCCATTATGTTTGGTTTGGTTTATTCCCTTGGAGCCAAGAGCCATTATGGTCTATCCCCTTACCAGCATTCTTCTTAATTTTTCGGGTCATTGCAATTATCGTTTTTGGAAGGCGCCGGGGCCAGGTTTTTTTCAGTTAGGAACCCGACACAACGAACATCATACCCGGGGGCGATCTAACTTTGGATTTGCCTCTTCATTATTAGATACACTTTACAAACGATTTTTATGAACGCTGTATACATTACCTCCATAGGAGCCTATTTGCCCGGAAAGCCAATTAATAATGAAACGATGGAATCCTATCTGGGTTTAATTCATAATACGCCCAGTCGCTTAAAAGAGCGAATTTTAAAACAAAATGGAATTCAATATAGGCATTATGCCATCAACGCCCAGCAGCAAACTCAGGAATCCAATTCTGAAATGGCTTCCAAAGCAATTCTCAAAGCGCTTGAAGGTAGCCCCATTAGACCCGAACAGGTTGAATTATTAGCCGCAGGAACCACTCAAGGAGACTTGCCTGTACCGGGCTTTGCAAGTATGGTACATGCCCGTTTGCCCTTTAAATCCTGTGCGGTATCCAGTTTTCAGAGTGTATGTGCCAGCGGGGTTATGGCCTTGCAAGATGCGGCCCTGCACATACGTTCCAATAAAACAACCAATGCGGTTGTTGTAGGTTCCGAATTTTCAAGCCGATTGTTTAAAGCGAGTCGATTTAATGCCCAACACATGCAATCGGTGCCCTTTGATACAGAGTTTTTACGCTGGATGCTGTCCGATGGTGCAGGCGCTATGGTCTTACAATCAAAACCAAAACAGCAGGGCTTGTCGTTACGTTTAGAATGGGTAGACCTTCGTTCGCACGCACACCACTACCCGGTGGTTATGTATACCGGCAAAAACAACAATCAAGAAGAAAATGAACCCACCTGGCTGGATTACGCCTCATACGAGGCGGCCTCGGGGGCAGGTGCGATCAATTTAAAACAAGATGTTCGTCAGTTAGACAACGTTATTAAGGAGGGTATTGTACATTATTTTGATTTAATAAATGCCGGATTATTTACCACCTCAGACATTGACGTATTGTGCTGCCATTACTCTTCAGAAATGTTTAAGCCTAAAATAAAAGAACTCCTTGAAAAAGGAGGCGCATTTATTCCGGAAGAAAAATGGTTTTCTAATTTAAAAACCAAAGGCAATACCGGATCGGCTTCCATTTTTATTATGTTGGAAGAATTATATAATTCAGGATCTTTAAAATCGGGACAACGCATTTTATGTATGGTGCCTGAAAGCGGGCGCTTTATAACCAGTTTTTTTATGCTAACCGTGGTTGGGCCAAGCGACCCATTGCCTTCAAACGCATTTACCATAAGAGACATTGCTGCGCCAGAACTTGTCTTAAATACCTCACAGGTGTCGGAATGGTTGGTGCGGGCCTTATCTACCGTTTGGATTCAGTTTGAAACCGCGCTCTTACAGCTCCCAATTATTAAAAAAATTCATGCCGGTCAACTCTCTAAAGAAGATTATAAGCTGTTGCTAAACGACTTGCGTCAACAAGTCATTGACGGATCGCAATGGATTTCTAGGGCGGCTTCTAATATTGATATTGAATTGTTTGAACTGCGTTCAGCATTTATTAAACATACGGCTGCCGAACATCGCGACTATCAAATTTTAGAGTCTAACTGGGCCGCCATGGGTTGGAATTTACAGGACATTCAAAACGGTATTAAAAATATTGGTAGCGCCGCCCTTTCTGCCTATATGTTTCACGAAGCCTCCAAGCCAAACCCGGTTCAGCTAATGGGGTCTATGTTTATTATTGAAGGTATTGGAAAACGTCTGGCTGCATACTGGGGAGAAATGATTCAAAAACAACTTCAGCTTAACGAAAATCAGGTGTCCTTTTTTACCTATCATGGCGTTGCAGATGAAAATCATTTTCATAATCTCGAAAAAGCCCTCAATCACCCTATGATGAATCAAAATGTGGCCGAACGAATTGTAAAAACTGCTAAAACAACGGCCTCGTTGTATGTGATGCAACTCCGGGAACTGGGTAATTATTAATCAATGGCTTTGTTGCTTTCACTGATTTGCATTTATCTGCTTTCGGGTTGTTGCGCTTCTATATTATACCATCGGGTGCTTGCCCATGGTGCTATACGGTTAAAACCTTGGTTTGAAAAAATGTTGGTTGTAATTGCTTTACCCGCAGGTACTCCAATTCAGTGGGCGGGAACCCACAGGCAACATCATCTGTATACAGACCGGCCCGAAGACCCGCATTCTCCAATTATTTATGGCTTTTGGTATGCGCATTGCGGCTGGTACATTTCTTGTAAAAACAAGTTTGTGTGTATTTTATATGCTGCCCTTGGTTCTTACCGTATGTTTTTTGATGCTTATTGGAGACCGCGCCATCGCCTTGAATACAATAACCTGGCAGCAGATATTGCGGCCCAAAGTTTTTATGAAAAAATAAGTCGGCCGGCAGTTTATACAGCGGTTTTATTTTTTTATGGATTGCTTTTGCATTTTTGCTATTTTTTTATTTGGGGCTGGCAAGGATTATTGTTGCTGTCTCTTATACACATCTGACGCTG
>CAWUNH010000260.1:0-2707 GCA_963923435.1 uncultured bacterium | reverse complement strand
AAAAAGTTACACTGCTCCCAGAACATATACTGCTTGTAAGTGGAGTTAGGGTGAGATTTACGGAAATTGCAGAATAAGATGAGGCCGTAGTAGTGGCATTAAATGCCGATACACTGCAAGTGCTTACCATTTGGTAAAATCCGGTAGTAGAAGTTGGAATTGTGTACACCGTACTGGTAGCACCGGGTATGATACTCCATGGGCCGGCCAAGGTTGCGGCTGAATACCACTGAAAACTCACACCGGACAAACTGGAAACCGAAGTTGCAATCAATGTGAGAGAACTTGTAGCGCATCCGGTGGAAGAGGATAAAGACGAGGTTCCGGAAACCAAAGTTCCGGAACAAAGTGGAGGTAATATAAAAGCGCAATAGTCTTCGGTTTCACCTAAGGCGTAGGAGCCAGTGGCTGTAATAACAGCCGGTGTTGAGGTTTCATTTAAAATCCAACGCATTCGGGTAGAGCCTGTTACTGCGTTTGCAGGAATATTGATTGTGCCGGTTTCAAGATGCGGTCCCATTGTAGAAAAAGGACTTAAATAAGCTTGTTCGCCAGGATCATTAAACGAACCGTTGTGATTATAATCTATATAACATGCCAGCGCATTAGGAAAAGATCCCCCGCAAGTACCAACTTGAACGGTAAAATTATAAAGCTGACCAGCAATAAGCGAAGCAGCATTTACCGAACCGGCGTAATTACTGTACTGATTAGGAATAGAACCCAAACCAGGGGCGGTTGTGGTACAGGAGCTTATCACATTTAAATTAGATACAGAGACTTCTAAAATGTCTTCATCGGTATTTAAAGCCGCTGAAGACAATCCATACGGGGTACAAATACAGGGACCCGGATTGTTTACACTGTAACTTACCACAGAGGAATATGCGCTTAAAGAAGAATTAGAACACGCAACTTGAACTCTAAAATACGTAGTAAGATTCACGCTGGTTGTAAATAAACTGCTTAATGCACCGTTTATTGAAGTCCAAGGTCCCAACGGTGAACTTGCCATTTGCCATTGGTATGAAATTCCCGAACCGGAAGAATTACCTATTACATTAAGGGTAAATTGGAGGTTAGGGCAGCCCGAAGCATTGCTGATGAATGCTGTTCCGGCTACAGGAGTTCCCGTACAGGTATTTAGTGCTGTAAACACTCCTTCCCAAGCACCGATATCCGGTGAACTTGGATGCCTGGCATTGAGCGAATAATCGGTTGAAACACTTGGAATGGATGTTCCTCCGCTTTCAATTAATGTAGGAACCAGTGGCTGAATGTTTAAAAAATTGGGATTGTTACCCAAAGTTGAAATAAAATTAGGATTTTCAGTAACCGATAAAACATCGCGGGGATTCATGGTAGCCTGATATGCAGTTAAGGTTTGTAAATTAAGTGTACCGTCGGAAAATAAAATTCGGTTGGCAGCAGGCAAACCCGCATAAAGCAAATTGCTGTTTGAATTTAATTGGTAGGTTGACAAGTTGGAATTGCTCCGGCGAAAAGCACAGCTATAACCCGTTCCGGTTGGTGTGCAGTTGTTAACCAAAACATTGTTAATGAGTTGCAAACTGGCATTGGATACAGCATATAAGGCATTTGTACCAAAATTAATTCCCGCGCTGCTACCCGACAATACTATTGAATTGTACCATACATTAACTGCATTTCCGGAAGCAATGTACAACCCATTAATTCGATTTGCGCCTCCAGAATTGCTTGCCGTAAGTTGTGAAACTAAATTATTATAAATGTTGGTGGTTGAGGTTGCGCCGGTGTAGATTCCGTATACTGCAGCGGAAGTACCATTGGCATCTAAATTAAATAAGCGGTTCCTGTAAAAATGCAAGCCAGAGCTGGCAGAACCTGAATTTAAATAGGCCCCTAAAATAGAGGCGCCGTTTACTGTATTAAATAAGCCGGAAATAGAATTTTCGCTGATTAAAACTGGATAATTAGGCGAGGTTAATGCTGCGGTGGTTAAACCGTAGAGCGTTGTTGAATTACGTATGTTTTGTAGGGTGTTTAGTTTTATTTGAGAAGAGGTAGCCTGATTTCCATCTCCCAAATATCCGCAGTACATACCGTACAATACACCCGTTGATGAAAACTGAATGTTGGTTAAGGTGTTGGATGCAATATATTTTAGAGGATAGGGTATTGCAGCTGCTTCGTTACTATAAAAAACATAAATCGCATTCGATGAGGCAAGTGTGCTGCTTATTGCAGAAAACAGGTTTTGAGTTAAACTGAGTGTAGAAGCAGCCTGAAAATTGCCATTTCCAAGATACCCGTACACCACCCCATGCGGGGCTGCAAAAGCAATATTGCTCATGGTATTGGAATTTACTACGGCCAAATTTTGAATGGAGGCATTGTTGTAAAATCCAACCAAGGTTCCGGAAGTGTTTAAATTTAAATTATCAATTTTATTACCTGATAAAACAGCTCGACTTGGCACACCGGAATTTAAATACAAATAACTGGGCCCGCTGGCTGTTACGGAGTGCTGCAATTGTGAGTATACATTATTTAAAATGTTTACCGTAGCGGTAGTCGCAGTTGCATTGTTATATATTCCATAGTGGGCTGCCGTATAAGAACTGGCTCCGTCGTACATCATTCCTACGGTATTACCACTTATGGTTGTTAAAGAAGATACACCGGCCGAACTGACAATTAAATAAGTGGCTCCGGCATAACCAGA
>CAWUNH010000259.1:0-2709 GCA_963923435.1 uncultured bacterium | reverse complement strand
CTCAATCCTGAAATTATTGCAGATATTGAAACACGCATTGAATCCTTGCTTAAAACGGAACCTTTAACCAAAACGCAAAGTAAAAAACTGTTTTTTATTTGTATTGAAACTTTACAAAACATGTTTATACATGGGGCTACGGATAAAGAAGGCAAAAAACATAATTATTTTGTTTTGACGGCCTCGGATGAACAATTTCAAATGCAGGTAGGAAATCTAACAGAGACCCATTCGGCAGAAAAAACCAAAGCCCGAATTGATGAGGTCAATGCCTTTGAATCCCCTGAAGCACTAAAAGCCTTTTACCTTGACCATCTGGATAACAATCAAATTTCAGAAAAAGGCGGAGCTGGATTAGGTTTTATTACCATTGGAATGAAAAGCGGACAACCCATAAAATACCGCTTTAGCTATCTTAACGAAGAGGTTTCTTTTTTTGAAATGGAAATTAAAATTTCCAGAAACGGTTGAATGCCTAAACCCTACCTTCTTGCAATATCATCCTGGTTTCCCAACAAATCAGATCCCTCGCACGGTTTGTTTAATCTTCAAATCATTCAAGCGGTTTCCAAGATTGCCCACACGCGTGTGATTCATGTTAAACATTATTCAGGACTCAATGAAAAAGTAGTCCGTGAAACAAAACGCATTCAATCTTTAGAAATCGATTATTATTATTTTAGGTCCTGTTGTGAAAAAATTCCAATTTTAGGTAAACTGATTAAATTATTCCTTTATCAAAAAACCTGGAACACTGCACTTAAAAACCTTATTAAAACCTATGGCATGCCCTCTGCTGTTCAAATTCAGGTTATTTATCCGGCAATTATAGGTTTGGGTTCTTTTTTAAAAAAACATCCCAACCTGCCTTTACTAATTAGCGAGAATTGGTCGGGGTATTCATCATTCGACGGAAACTACCGCGGGTTTTTCCTCAAACGGTACACCCGTTTTGCCGTAAAACGATCAAAAGCCGTTATTACCAGCAGTGAGTTTTTAAAAAAGGCCATGCAAAAGCAGGCTTTAAAGGCTAATTACCATGTAATCCCGAATCCGATTGACACCCGATTTTTTAAACCCGAATTGGCTAAAACAGAATCCCTTAAGTTTGTGCATGTTTCTTCATTAACACAACGCGAAAAAAACATTAAGGGAATTTTAGATGCTTTTGCCATAGCTCGAAAACAAGGATTTTCATTTACACTGGAATGTATTGGTGAGGGCTCTGAAAGGGCCTTATGGACGGCGTATTCTAAATCTTTAAACCTTGAAGATTGTGTTGCTTTTACGGGGTATCAAACCGCAGACTATATTAAACAACGGCTTCAAGAAGCAACTGCGCTGGTTATGTTTTCGTTTTACGAAACATTTTCGGTAGTTGTTTTAGAATCCTTGGCCTGTGGAACCCCGGTAATTTGTAGCGACGCCGGTGCTATCCCGGAGTATTTTAATTTAAAACTTGGCATGATGATACCCTCAGGAGATGTACAAAAACTGAGTCAAGCACTAATGGAATTTAATCCAGACGCATACCCTTTAAAACAATTAACCAACTTTGTGAATGATTTTTGCAGTGATGTTAAGGTAACTGAACAATGGAAAAACATATATAAAGACCTACAACCCGAATTAATCAGTCTGTTGTAAAAGCTCGGTTTAGTTTTTTTAGTAATACAATCAGAATAAAAAAAGCCAACATTAATAAGCCAAAATTGAGCCAAAAATAAAGTGCTTTATTTGTAAATACATCCCAATTTTTTGCAAGCACACCGCTTAATTTATTTCCAATCGATGTGGCCAGTTGCCAGCCACCCATCATTAATGCAGCATACTTTAAGGGTGCTAATTTAGAAACCATGGACAATCCCATAGGACTTAAACACAATTCGCCAATTGTTATTACAGCATAGCTGGTTATTAACCATACGGCATCTGATTTAACGTGTCCGTTGGAACTGTAGTAAACAGCAAAAACCATTACCAGTGTTGAAAGCGCGCTGATAAACAATCCATAGGCTATTTTAGTGGCGCTGGTAGGTTCTTTTCCTTTTTTTCGCAACCAATTAAAAAAAACAATAATTAAGGGCGTAAACAAAACAACAAAAAACGGATTTATGGATTGAAATATTTCGGTATTCCAAAGTTGTAGTGACGCACCCGTCGGATAATGACTGGCATTGGCATCGTTTTTAAAATAATCTGGATAATCCCAAATTTTATAGGGCGATTGGTTGTGTTTAAGTTTTCGAAATTGTGCGTCTTTTGCCCAAACCGAATCTTTAGCATACTTCTGGGTTTCGGCAAAACCCAATCGATTGGCAACCGGCGCCATGGATTCCGGAATGTTTCGATTGGTATACTGTTCCGCGTAAGTGGTTAAGGCCGTCCCGTTTTGTTTAAAAATGGCCCAAAATAAAATTACTACTAAAAAAATTGTAAACATGGTGGACAGTGGCCGCCTTTCCGCTGGCCCTGCTTTAAAGTAAATGCGGCTGTAAAACACGATAACCGGGATACAAAACATAAAAAATGCATCGGTACTGTCGCTGCCCATGAGGTTGCCGGGAATTAACCAACCGATAACAGCAAAGGCCAATCCGCTTAAAATAACCGCTCCCAAACGATGCAACATCCCTTGATCCTCCGGAGTGGGTATTCTGGGTACATCTACATGACGGTAATGCCTTGAGCCGGCTACAAAGGTTATTA
>CAWUNH010000258.1:0-2750 GCA_963923435.1 uncultured bacterium | reverse complement strand
TTTTGTAACCGTGCAGCAAGGCACACTGGCGGTTATTACTATATTTGGAAAATTCAGAAGAATTTTAAGACCGGGATTAAATTTTAAAATCCCTTTAATTGAACGCATTTACAAGCGTATTTCTGTACAAAACCGAAGCGTTGAACTTGAGTTTAAGGCGGTAACCATGGACCAGGCCAATGTTAACTTTACGGCCATGTTGTTGTACGCTGTAGTTAACAGCGATGAGGAGACGATAAAAAATGTGGCTTTTAAATTTGTGGATGAACGCAATTTTATGCAAGCCCTGGTTCGTTCTGTTGAAGGTTCGGTCAGAGCCTTTGTTGCCATAAAAAAACAAGCCGAGGTACTTATTCTTCGACGCGAAATTGTGGAAGCGGTTAAAGGACAACTTGATAAAACATTGGAAGAATGGGGATATCATTTAATTGATTTGCAACTCAACGATATAACTTTTGATGAGGAAGTTATGCGTTCCATGGCAAAAGTGGTGGCCAGTAATAATTTGCGGTCGGCCGCAGAAAACGAAGGTCAGGCCTTGCTCATTACCCGTACCAAAGCAGCAGAGGCCGAGGGTAATTTTATTAAAATTTCAGCCCAGGCCGAAAAAGAAGCCTCGCAATTAAAAGGGCAGGGGATTGCCTTATTTCGTCAGGAGGTGGCAAAAGGTATGGCCGGTGCTGCCAAAGAAATGGAAGAAGCCAATTTGGATGCCTCTTTAATTTTGTTTAGCATGTGGACGGAGGCAGTTAAAAATTTCGCTCAGGAAGGTAAAGGAAATGTTATATTTTTAGATGGAAGTGTCGAAGGCATGCAAAAATCCATGAAAGACATGATGGCCCTAAATCAGTTAAACACCCAATCTCATATCGATAAAAAACCGAAATCTTAATTACAATATAAATTGATAAATTAGCTCCCTATGAACCGTAAAATCTACCTTTTATTAGCCCTGTTTGCTGGAATTAATCTGTTTACTCAAACCCTTGTTAAAGCCCAGCAAGCCATCCAGCCCTGTAATACCTACGATGCCATGGAATCGTATTTTAAAACCCATCCCGAAGCCCGTCAACGTTACGAAGCGCAACAGGAAGCCTTTAACCTAGAACTGGAAAAGGCGTTCAATTACCAAGCGTCTCAACGCTCTGCAGCGGCTTTTGTATACACGGTTCCGGTAGTTTTTCATATTTTACACACCGGAGGCCCTGAAAACATCAACGATCAGCTATGCATAAATGCGCTGGCTCAGGTTAATAAAGATTATGCCCGTACCGGAAACGATGTGGGCACCATTGCCCAACCGTTTCAAAACCGTTACATCAATTCCGATATAGTATTTCAACTAGCTCGCAAAGATCCCAATGGAAATTGCACCTCTGGAATAGTTCATCGATACGATACGCGTACCGACTGGTCTCAAAGCAATACCGGAAATTACAACGGCATAACCTGGAATCCCACCAAATATTTAAATATAATTATTGTAAAAAACATCATCCCCCAAGGATCCGTTGTGGGCGGTGGTATTATTGTCGGATATACCTATAAACCCGGCACCTGGCCTTCGGGCGCATCTCAAGATGCAATAGTATACAATTATGGGTTTTTAAGTGGATTGGATGCCCGTTCCTTGTCTCATGAAATTGGACATTGGTTTAATTTGAGTCACACCTTTGGAAACACCAATAATCCTGGTGTTACCTGCGGGGATGACGGGCTGTACGACACGCCTCCCACCAAGGGTAATTTTTCTTCTTGCCCCAGCAGTTTGTCGGGAAATGCCTGCGCGGTTTCTGGAAATACCGTTTGGACGGCTGGGCAACAAAATGTTGAAAACATCATGGACTATTCCAGCTGTCCAAAAAATTTCACCTCCGATCAAACCACAGCCATGCGTACAGCCTTGGCTTCTGCCATCAGCAGTCGTCAAAATTTGTGGCAAACGGCCAACCTGATTGCTACCGATGTTGCCAACACAAGTCCCTGTGCGCCAATAGCCGAATACTTTTCCATTAACAGCTCGTATACGGTATGCGCCGGAGGTTCGTTAAGTTTTAAGGATTATTCGTACAATGGTCCGGTTACATCTTATAATTGGTCGGGCGATCAAGGAGCCTTTGCATCGGCACCAAACAATTCTGTAACCATTGTTACCTTTCCAACCATTGGGGTTTGTAATTTAAGTTTAACGGTTGGAAATGCCCAGGGATCCAGTACCAAAGTTCGACAGGTTCAAGTGATGGACCCAACTCCGGGAATTCTTACACCACATACCGAGGGTTTTGAAAGTATTGGCTTGCCCTTAGGATGGACCCTGATCAATAAAAATTTAGGATCGGTTACCTGGGAACAAACCTGGGATGCTGCATACGAGGGCGGTGCTTCGTATTATATTAATGGATCAACCGCTGCAGGATCTCAAGAAGATGTTTTGGTTACTCCAATTATTGATGTACAGGCCAATGCCGATAAATCCTTTAATTTAGCTACCGCATATGCCCAAAAAACCAGCTCTCACAACGATATTTTAAAAATTGAAGGTTCTAAAGATTGCGGTGGCACCTGGCAGAATATCGCTTCGCTTTCAGCCAGCCAACTACAGGTAAATTCTGGAGGCATAACAGCTGTATCGTATACTCCTGCATTTGTAGAAGAATGGAAGGTTTGGAATTTAGACGGTTATCCGGGATGGTCTAATTTTGTAAACTCAGCCAATGTAATGATTCGATTTACGTTTATCGAAGGAACTG
>CAWUNH010000257.1:0-2751 GCA_963923435.1 uncultured bacterium | reverse complement strand
GAGGTTTTAAAATAAGGAGAATTAGATGATTTTGATTGATTTTGACTTTCAGTCCATACCCAATTTAAATCCGGATCAAACAAAGTAAGGTTGGCCGGTTCTTTTTCAGCAACCGATATAGATTTCATTCGAAGGACCTTTCGCGGTTGCCGTGTTAAAAGATCTACAATGCGTTCCAAATGCGTACTTCCAAAAGCCTGTATCAGTTGCGGAAAAACCGTTTGCAAATTAATCATTCCAAACTCGGCCCCATCAAATTCTGTTCGCTTTTCTTCTACACTGCAAGGTGCATGATCTGAAATAACAACGTCAATGGTGCCATCCAAGACTGCCTCACACAGGGCTTTGCAATCGGATGTGGAACGCAAGGGAGGTAAAACTTTATACGCGGTATTAAATGTGGCAAGGTCTTCATGGGTGGAAACCAGATGTGAACTGGAAACCCCACAGGTTACCTTTAAACCCAAATTCTTATAGAATTTGATGCGTTGAGCCGATTCGAGCGTGCTGATTTGTTGAATGTGAATTGAAGCGCCAATTTCATGAGCCATTCGCAGAATATGCTCCAAATGCAATTCTTCTGCCAACGAAGGTATTCCTTTTAAACCCAACTGTGTTGAAACCAGTCCTTCGTGCATTAATCCGTTGGGCGCTAAACTGGAATCCAGTGGAAATAAAAACAAGGGTAAACTATGATGTTGGGCATACTGTAAAATTCGAAAGAGCATGCCGGAATCTAAAATTGGAGTTTTATAATTACTAAACGCCGGTGCACCGGCTGCATGCATGTCGGCCATTTCAGTAAAAGAACCCGAACCTTCTTCAGAAATTCGCCCCAGGGGTAAAATCCGAACGGGATACTCTCTAAAACTGCTTATGTAACCCTTGATATGAGAGGCATGCAAATGGTAGGGTTTTGAATCCGAATGCAAACAAAGTTCTGTATAACCACCCGATATTGCTGCTGCAGACAGCGACTTTAAATCCTCTCGGTATTCGGTTCCAGAACCTGCACCAGCAACCTGTAAGTCCAACCAACCTGGCGAAACACATAAATTTAAACTGCTGATTTCAATATCGGAGGCATGGGCAGTTAAGGATTCTGCAATTTCCGAAACAATACCTTGACTAACGCGGATGTCAACAGTTTTTAAATGCCAAGGACCGGTTAGATCATGCACCTTAGCGTTTCGGATCAAATAATTCATGTGATTAGGGAATGAGGTTTCGAATTAAAAAACTTTCGGCCAATACACATACCAAGGCTAAAATTACTAAGAATTTCCATACCGGGAAACCCGAAACTCCCCCTCCCCCTGTGTGCAAGGTATCGTTCAAAGAAAATGTCTGCCTGTAGCCTTGCTCTTTAATCCAGTTGTTTAATTCCAATTCGCTCAATACCCTAGGATTGGACTCCGAACGATCGGAATTAAGAGAAAATCCGGTTTTTGGAATTTGATTTGACAGATAGTGACCGGCCATTAGTGCTTCTTTAGAAAAGTGCCATTGCAGGCGTTCGCCATATTCCAATTTTACAGGATACAGGATTTGAGAACGGTTGATTTCTTTAAATTCCAGTGGGCTTTGTGTTAAAGGTAAATCGCTTAAATTAAAAGATTGTCGGGTCCAGTAGTACAAGGATTGAACGGCTTGGGTTGAAAATACCATCTGGTAAAACAAAGGTAAACTCAATGTTTTGGGTATAACACATCGATTGGATGCGTATAAATCGGAAGTAAAAAAATAAGTCAAAGCCTTAGAGGTTTGGGAACATACCAAAAAGGGATCCCCTTGAGAAAACTTTAAAAGGGTTTGATCGGGTAAGGTTCTAAAAACAGCACGGTGCGATACTTCGGGCATAGATTGTACCTCCGGCCAAGTCTCAAAAACACCTTTAAAAAAAGAATTCGAAGGGTCCGGTGGCGCTATGCGCGAAGACAGGGTATCCAGTAACTGAATTTCTGGTAAACCCCATGGGTTTAAAACCGCATTGTTACGCACAACCCCTTCTAAAAAACTTCGGTGGGGTAATAAAATCGATACTGCTTGAGGGGATTTTAATTTATAAATCCGATCTAAAAGAAATTTTTGTTGAAATGTAAAACCATCTATAACAATTACCTGAGCATTACGGATTAAGGTTTCGTTAATGGACGCTGGTTTAATCCAATCGTATTTAAAAATCGAATCGGATTTTAAAATCATCCCCCATTGCCGGGTTTCCGGTGCATGGTCTGAAACATACGCCAAAGCAATTTGAGATTCGGTGTTTAGCGTGATATTAAGTTGGTTGTCCGGCGTATACGTATCGCCGGCTATTTCTAAAGCCCCAAACAGGGGGCCTGAATTGTTTATACGTATAGGAAATACCCCTTTAAAGGTTTTATTGGGTTCAATCGTCAGGGTTGATTTTGCAATTCGAGCCTGGTTTACCGTTAACTGAATCTGCACTTCTTGGGCTTTTTTATTCCAAGAAGTAAGTTGGTAATATAAAGAGTCTGTATGGCCTTTGTTTAAATGGGGCGAAAACAACCAGCAGGAATCTAAACCGATATTGCTGTTTTGGTCGACATCCGGATTTACGATGTAAAAATAATTTTGAGCGGAAGGTTCAGCGGGTTTCTTTTTAAAAGTATATCCAAGCTGTTGACCATCGCTGAAATACCAAAACTCAACAGGATTTAATGAACCAACCGTAATGCGTTGCTGAACCCGGTTTAAAACCTCCTGAAGGCTCAAATTATGGTCTGT
>CAWUNH010000256.1:0-2754 GCA_963923435.1 uncultured bacterium | reverse complement strand
TAAGCCTTCGTCGGCAGCGTCAGATGTGTATAAGAGACAGGTTAAATAGGCTGCATTAATTTGCGCTTGTGTGGGTCCGTTTTGACCCACCGTACCAGCATTTGTAAAACTATAGGTAATTACTTGTGCCTTAAGCATTATAGGAAGAACCCACATTAAAAGATTATAGATTTTTAATCGTTGTTGTTTCATGTTATTGGAGGATTAGTTTAGTTTTAAACTGTTCTTGCTGAAGGTAATAAATACCTTTCGGCAGATTATCGAGGTTGTGGGTGGATTGAGAAGGGTCTAAAATTTTAATGCATTCTCCCAGGGTATTGGTAATTATAATTTGGGAAGTGCTTTTGCTTTGCATGAAAATAATTCCGGAAGATGGATTGGGATAAACCCATAAACTTTGTTGTGTTTCTTCCATAATCCCAGCACAAGACACTATTAAAACGGTTAGGGCTACCGAGTTTGTACAGCCAGCCGTGTTGGTACCTACCACGCTGTAATTAACCGATCCCACGGATGAAGATGCCGTTGTAAACGAAGCGCTTGATGAACCGTTATTCCAACTGTATGTGCTTGCACCGGTAGCTGTAACGGTATACGATTGGTTTTTACATACTATTGTTTTAGAGGCAAGAGCCGTAAGGGTAGGTAATGGATGCACCATCAGATTAAAGGAAGCCGAAACCGGACAACTTAAATTACCCGTACTGGAAAATGCCGCTACAGAATACGTAGAACTTAGAGTTGGGCTTACGACTATACCGGAAAATGGAGAACCGTTACTCCAGGTATAATTATTGGCCGATGAGGCTGTTAAACTTGCTGTTTGCCCAACACAAATGGCGGTTGGTCCGCTAATGGTTAAACTTGGATTATATACTGCTACCGTTGTAATCGTATTGCCGAAACACCCATTGGTATTGCCGATGACAGAATACGTTGTTGTGGTGAGTGGAAAATCTGTAATAACGGGCGTAGTAGCCCCCGTGTTCCAAGAATAACTCGAAGCACCGCTGGCAGTTAGTGTAATTGAACCCCCAATACAAATTAACGAAGCGCTGCTATTAATATTTACAGTAGGACTCGCACTGGTAAGAACCACCTGATTGGCCCATCCAATACAGTTAAAACTATTATTCGCTGCAACGGAATATAAGGTGGGTCCCGTTGGGTTTGCCGTAAAGGTAGAACCGGTTGCTCCGCCCGGATACCAAGTATAGGTTAGTCCGCCACTGGCCGTCATGGTTAAAGATGATCCTTGACACACCATTGAGTTAGAGGCAACAATTGCTACCGTAGGAACGGGATTTACATTGACCGTAAATGTGCCGATGCCGGTACAGGTTCCGTCAGAAGTTGTAAGCGTATAAATGGTAGTTACACTGGGAGTTACATAAGTTAGGCCGGTATTGGTGGTATAGTTTAATGGTGCAGACCAGGTAAATAATGTGGCTGGCGATACTGCATTAATGGTGCAATTGCCATTTGCACAGATTGTAGAGGGAGAGGCTAGAATTGATACCGGTAATGGAGAAACGGAAATGGTTGTTGCTGCAGATGAAGTGCCGCAACCGTTTTGTCCGAAAACAGTATAGGTCGTTGTTACACTGGGATTAAAGGATACTCCGTTTTGAACGTTGTTAGACCAGGTATAACTCAATGCCCCGCTTGCTGTGAGAGTAGCCGTTTTACCCAGGCACGTTTGATTGGTGCTGCTGTTAATAGATAACACCGGTAACCCCGAACTAACCGTAAGTGTAATTACAGCACTGGACACACAACCTAAGGCATTGGTTCCGTTAACCGTATAGGTTGTTGTAGTGGTTGGGCTCACCACAATGCTGGCGTTGTTTGAATTGGTATTCCAGGTATACGAATTTGCTCCGGATGCAGAAAGGGTTGCGCTGTTTCCTGAACAAATTGCAAATGGATTTAAAGAAGCGCTGGTTAGTGAACCATTAAACGTGTACAAAAGGGTTATTGTTCCGTGCCCGCTGCTAATGCCCGGTGAAAAAGTTAAATTAGAAAACAAGCTTGGATGAGCCCAGGATGAACCGCCACCGCCACCGCCGTTACATCCCCCAGTTCCTGTCATACCGCCACCACCGCCGTATAAACCGCCGCCGCCGCCGCCACCGCCATTAACGCCCCCTGTAGCACCTCCACAAATAAAGGAGGTTCCTCCACCGGCACCTCCAACACCTAAAACGCCATTACATCCCCAACCGCCCGTAGCCGCATTGGGTTGCCCGCCACCGCTGCCACCACTGGTAAAACCGCCGCCACCTCCACCGGAACCGTATGAACTGGCCGCACCCCCCGATTCGCCACCAGCCAATCCTGAAGCGCATCCGGTACCTCCGCCGCCGCCATAACCGCAACTGCAATTAAAAAATGAACCGCTTCCTCCGGTACCGGCTCCCGGTGAATAGGTGGTATTTCCGCCACCTCCGCCACCACCTCCGGCCACAATAATTCGATTCGCCAAAGTGTTAGCACCTACACGAACATCCGAAGCGCCACCGCCGCCGCCGCCACTTGATGAAGAACTAACTCCACCTGAACCGCCGCCGTTAAAACCTCCTGTCGTTACAGAACCTTGACCACCAACATTAATGTATAAGACCGCACCTGGAGTTGCAGTTATTACACCTCTAACAGAAGCACCCGCTCCGCCGATTGGACCGCCTCCGCCTTGACCGCCTGCAGCGGCTCTAACATCAATGGTCATGTTGCCTACACATGGAGGTATGGTAA
>CAWUNH010000255.1:0-2760 GCA_963923435.1 uncultured bacterium | reverse complement strand
AAGGGTATGGGCTTTGTACCTTTCCAACTCAATTCCATTAAGGATCCAAAGGAGGATGGATCGGGCCCGCTGATGGTCCCACTGGCCATTACATCCCCAACCCGAACCGGACATCCGTTTACTGTATGGTGCGCCAATTGTTGCTCCATGGTCCAATACATGTATTTATAATTAGAACTGCATATTTTTGATTTAGACTGTCCCTCGGGTCTAATAAACACCTCCAGTTGTATGTCAATATTCCGGTTTCCGGTGTATTTTAAATAGGGTAATACTTCTGGTATCTGCTCATAGCCTTTGGTTCGAAATGGTTCCAGAGCTTCCAGTGTGATAACCCAGGGCGACATGGTGCTCGCAAAATTTTTTGCTAAAAACGGACCCAAGGGAACGTATTCCCAGGTTTGAATATCCCGGGCACTCCAGTCGTTGAAAAGGGTCATGCCAAAAATGTAGGCATCGGCTTCGGAGGTTGAAATGGCAGTTCCCATGGAGCTGGATTTACTTATAATAAAAGCCATTTCCAATTCAATATCCAAAGCCCGGGTTGGGCCAAATACGGGAAATTCTTGATCGGGCAATTTTTTTTGACCTTTAGGGCGATGAAATCGCTGCCCACTCACGCCAATACTGCTGGACCGTCCATGATAGGCAACGGGTAAGTGCTTCCAGTTGGGTAATAATGCATTTTGAGGATCGCGTATCATTTTGCCGATGTTGGTGGCATGGTCTACGCTGCTGTAAAAATCTGTATAGTCGCCAATTTCAACCGGAAGTAGCATGGTTTCGGGGCGCAAGGGCATCAGTACCCGATCTTGCCATGTTTTTTGTTTGGCCAGGCTGGAATTGGAGTCGGAAAATAAGGTTTGAAGGCTTTGACGAACCTGGTTGGTAAAGGCTTTACCCTGATTGATAAATGCATTGAGGGATTTGCTGCGATATAGTTCTGGGGGGCCTTCAATAAGTTCCAATTTCGATAATTCAAATAAATTTATGGCATAAGGCCCAATGGCCGAAACCAAGGTTGGGGTCTCTTCATGGCGCATGACTCCAAACGGCATGTTGTAAATGCTAAAATCACAATCGGGGGCATAAGAAATCCAGCTTTTCATACGTTTAAGTGGGGAATTGAGAAATCCAATGTTTGAATTCTTGTTCGATGGCTGCAATTCCAGTTTCAGAATGATTTGCAAATTGATTTAAAAGCCTTGTTTTATCGGTTTCTGAAATATCCGGCATGCATTCTTGATACACTGTAAGCGCTTCCAGGGCTATTGTATAAACGGGAGACTTAAGGTAAGCGATAAGTTCCAGAGCCTTTTCGCCGGCCGGCATATCGGCTTCCCATAAAATTTTTAAGGCCTGCGCGGTAAAGGCATCCGAACGCGATAAGGAACAAACTTCCAACAGGTTACCAACCGAATACTGCGCTTTAATTTTTTTTAATACGGTTTGATAGTCGGAATGTGCAGGGCCTAATTCTTGCAATTGTTGAATCCAATCGGAAAGTTCTTGGTTTTGCAAATTAAATCCAGTGCCGTTCACCCAAGCCGTGGCGTATTCATTGGGATTAAAATATTTTTCGGTATCCTTGGATTCGTTTGAATTCATGCGGTCCATTGGTCAATAAGCGTATCGGCGGTAAAGCCTTCCGATTCTGCTTTGTAATTGGTAATAATACGATGCCTTAAAACAGGTTTTGCAACCGCTTGAACATCTTCAATATCGGGACTCCATTTTCCGCGCATTAACGCATGGCATTTGGCTCCCAGTACTAAATTTTGAGAGGCACGGGGACCTGCTCCCCATTCTAAATATTTTATAGCCAGGGGATCGGCATCGTTGCTTCGAATACGGGTTTTTTGAACCAATTTTATAGCATAGTGCACCACGTTTTCTGCCACCGGTATCATGCGCACCAATTCCTGAATTTTAAGAATGTATGCAGCATCTAATACGGCCTGAACCTTAGGTTGATGAGCTCCGGTTGTTTCAGTTACAATTTTAAATTCCTCTTCAAAACTCGGGTAATCTAAATTCAATTGAAACATAAAACGGTCCAGTTGTGCTTCCGGCAGGGGGTAGGTACCTTCCTGTTCAATGGGATTTTGAGTGGCCAAAACAAAAAACGGTTGAGGTAAGATGTATTTTTTTCCCAAGGCGGTGACCTGGCGCTCTTGCATGGCTTCTAACAAGGCCGATTGTGTTTTTGGGGGGGTTCGGTTTATTTCATCGGCTAATACAACCTGAGCAAACAGGGGTCCTTTAATAAATTCAAACTGGCGCTGTTCGTTAAAAATTTCACTGCCGGTAATATCAGCCGGCATAACATCGGGAGTAAATTGTATGCGGTTAAATTGCATTCCCAAAGTTTGGGACAGGGTTTGAACCAAAAGGGTTTTTGCCAATCCGGGAACTCCAACCAAAAGACAATGGCCTTTGCAAAAAATGCTTATTAAAACCTGTTGAATAATACGTTCCTGTCCTACAATTACCTTGGAGAGTTCTGCGGTAAGCTGATTTTTTTTGTCTTGAAACGCATCAAACCATTCCAGTGCCTGTTGTTCTTGCATGTTCAAATGTACAAATTATGAAACGAAGCTTTAATGCTGTGTGGCAGCTAAATACCGTTCGGCATCCAGGGCGCCCATGCAACCACTACCAGCGGCTGTTACAGCCTGACGGTACACCTTATCGGCACAATCGCCAACCGCAAACACACCCGGGATATTTGTTTTGGTAGAGCCGGCTTGAACCTTAAGG
>CAWUNH010000254.1:0-2776 GCA_963923435.1 uncultured bacterium | reverse complement strand
AGGGACCAATACGATTAAACAAATACCTTTCCAATGCAGGAATTGCTTCCCGCCGTGAGGCCGACCAGCTAATTTTGAGCGGAGCTGTTAAAGTAAACGGCATTGTGGTGGACCAATTGGGAACTAAAATTCAACCGGGCGACCAGGTGGTGTTTAACAACCAAAACATTCAACACGACCGCAAAGTATACCTGCTTTTAAATAAACCCAAAGACTGCATCACTACAGTGGAAGATCCTCGCGGTCGTAAAACGGTTATGGATTATATACAAGGCGCCTGCAAGGAGCGTGTATATCCCGTGGGCCGTCTGGACCGGAACACCACAGGGGTTTTATTATTTACCAACGATGGAGACTTAACCACCCGCCTTACCCACCCCAAGCACGGCATACGTAAAATTTATCAGGTTACACTCAACCGAAATTTAAAACCGGAAGATTTTAAACAATTGGTTGATGGTATAGAGCTTGAAGACGGGCCCATTCGTGCAGACGACGTTTCTTTTGAGGGCACCTCGCGAAAAGAAGTTGGCATTGAGCTCCACAGCGGACGCAACCGCATTGTTCGGCGGATGTTTGAACACCTGGGATACGAGGTTATTAAACTTGACCGGGTTATGTTTGCGGGCCTTACAAAAAAAGAATTATCTCGCGGACGCTTTCGAATGTTAAGTCCAAAAGAAGTAGGATTTTTAAAAATGCTCAGTTAAATAAAAAACGCAATACCATGTGTGGAATAGTAGGATATATTGGCAACAAAGAGGCATACCCGGTTTTAATAAAAGGGCTTCAGCGTCTGGAATACCGAGGTTACGACAGCGCCGGAGTAGCCATGCTAAATGCTAAAAACGAGTTAAACATTTATAAACGCAAGGGAAAAGTAAGCGACCTAATGGAGCTTTGCAAACCCCAGGATGTTTCCGGCCAAATTGGTATTGGCCATACCCGTTGGGCAACACACGGAGAACCCAACGATGTAAACTCACATCCGCACCGTTCTCAAAATCAAAAACTGGTAATCATCCACAACGGGATTATTGAAAATTATGCGGCGCTTAAGTCTGGACTTATTAAACGGGGGCATGTTTTTGCCTCCGAAACCGATACAGAGGTTTTAATTCATTTAATTGAACATATTAAGGAAAACGAACAGCTTAAATTGGCCCATGCCGTTCAGTCTGCCTTACGTCAGGTTGTAGGCGCTTATGCCATTGTGGTGATGGACCGAGAGGACCCCGAAACTTTAGTTGCGGCAAAAAAAGGCAGCCCTATGGTTATTGGAATTGGCACGGCCGGCGATTTTTTTATTGCCTCAGACGCCTCCCCCATTGTTGAATACACAAAAAATGTTGTGTACCTCGAAGACGAACAGGTTGCCGTACTCAGAAAAGGAAAGGAGCTTAAAATTCGAAACCTAAAGGACAAGGAAATAACACCCTATGTTCAAAAACTAACAATAGAGCTGGAAGCAATTGAAAAAGGGGGCTACGACCATTTTATGCTTAAAGAAATTTATGAGCAACCCCGGTCAATTAAAGATAGCATGCGGGGACGGCTCATTGCAACCGAAGCTAAAGTACAATTGGGAGGCATTGTCGATTATGAGGCCCAGCTAAAACAGGCCAAGCGCATTATAATTATTGGTTGTGGCACCTCATGGCATGCAGGACTTGTAGGAGAATACCTGTTTGAAGAACTGGCGCGCATTCCCGTAGAAGTTGAGTATGCCTCGGAGTTCAGGTACCGCAATCCCATTATTTTTCAAGACGACATTGTCATTGCTATTTCGCAAAGCGGCGAAACAGCCGATACCTTGGCGGCAATAGAATTGGCAAAACAAAAGGGCGCTATTATTATGGGCATTTGCAATGTAGTGGGGTCTTCGATTGCACGCGCCACCCATGCCGGCAGCTATACCCATGCCGGTCCCGAAATTGGAGTGGCCTCAACCAAAGCGTTTACAGCCCAGGTAACAGTGTTAACACTTATGGCCCTTCATGTTGCACGACTAAAAGCCAGCATCAGCGACAGCCGCTACCGGCAAATGCTGTACGAAATGGAAACCATTCCCGCAAAAGTAGAAAGCCTGCTTGCATCGGCCCATACAATAAAAGAAATTGCCACTAAATACAAAACAGCTCAAAATGCCTTGTATTTGGGACGCGGCATAACCTTTCCCGTAGCCCTTGAAGGAGCCTTAAAACTAAAAGAAATTTCATACATCCACGCGGAGGGGTATCCCGCTGCCGAAATGAAACACGGACCCATTGCTCTAATTGACCAAGACATGCCCGTTGTTGTAATTGCAACCAAAGGAGCAAATTACGAAAAGGTGCTAAGCAACATTCAAGAAGTTAAAGCCCGAAAAGGCAGTATAATTGCAGTAGTAACCGAAGGCGACAAAGACGTTAAAGAAATTGCAGATCATTGTATAGAAATTCCTCAAACCGACGAATTTCTTTCACCGCTTATTTCTGTAATACCCTTGCAGATCCTTTCATACGACATTGCAGTAATGCGAAACTGCAATGTGGATCAGCCCAGAAATTTAGCAAAGAGCGTAACGGTGGAGTAAATTATTCAATGCTATTGCATCACAATAGGACCCCGTTAGGCAAGAAGTAAAAACAATAAAACAAAGTCGTGGTTTTTAAAAAACAAACCATTGCTGTGTTTCACAACCTGAACCTTAACGCCCCACTATTTTATAGATAGTATCATTGGTAGGAATAAAGATTAACGGGCTGATAAATAAGTTTTTTCGGTGTATTTAAAA
>CAWUNH010000253.1:0-2780 GCA_963923435.1 uncultured bacterium | reverse complement strand
CCGCAAGAAAAGCCTAAAAAAGAGGCTGCGGTTCCGGGCAGTAACCATTGGATTCGAAAGAGGGAAATTAAAGCCAGTATTCCAAAACATACAGAAAGTCGTCCCAGCCACACATATAGTTGAAAGGCTTTCATGGTTCGGCAAAAAATTGAACAATCTGACGACGCAGCCGACTGGTATAGGTTTGAATTTGCCAATCGCTGTGATTGGCGGTAGCATTGATGCATTTACCAAATTGACGTATACGGTATTTCATTTCTTCCAATAACAATTGAAACAGCTCCATGGCTTCGTCATAATCTGCCGCATTGCCTGTAATTCGGGCAAAATGATCCGCGCGGGACTCTTCCAATACCGATTGAGGTTTTCGTCCTTCGCGAAGGGCGGCTAAATAGCGGTCCCTAACAATAAATGCCTGCGCACTGGAGTTTAAAAAACGCTCTTTAATTTCGGTTGGCAATTCGTAGTCGTTGACCGTTTCATAATCCCATTCCTCTTTATAGCGTTGTTCCAGGTATAAATGCGGAGCAATAAATACATGTTGCCAATCAATGGGAAACTGCCATAAATTAAAGCGTCTGGCATTATTACCCAAATCGATAATGGAAAATGTTTTTTTATGAGGCAGAACGCGACTGCCTCTGCCAATCATCTGATGATAAAGAGTTAAAGACTTGGTTGCACGATTTAAAACAATGGCCTCTACTTCGGGCTCGTCAAATCCTGTGGTAAGAATACTAACCGAACTTAAAATTCCGTTTGGTGTATTTTTAAACCATTCCAAGGTCTCAAAGCGTTCGCGGTCGCTAAAGGTACTGTCTAAATGACGCACAGGATATCCCTTGCTTTTAAAAATCTCGTAAACCGCTCGGCTGGTAAGTATACCGGCATTAAAAATCAATGTTTTTTTATCGCGTGCATGCTCTTCGTAGGCCTGAATGAGTTTGCCTTGCATAATTCCCTGAGTGTATAAAAGCTCGTGTGAGCCAACGGTAAACTCCCCATTGGTTCCAACTCTCAGAGAACTTAAATTTACATCGTAACCCACGGTAACTCCCTCGCATAGGTATCCCTGTTCAATTAACTGCGCAATACTTTGACCTACAATCATTTCGCGATAGGTTTGATACAGGGGAAGTTTTTTATTGCTGCTTAGGGGCGTTGCGGTAACTCCTAAAATATTAACCTCCTGAAAATAATGGAATATTTTTCGAAATGAATTGTTATGCGCCTCATCTACAATAACCAATCCAATATCCTCTAAAAACTCCTCGTTGTCCTGCAAACGGTTGTTTAGGGTTTCAACCAAGGCAATAAAGGCTTGGTATTCACTTTGACTGGGCAAGTGTTTAACCTCACTGTTTATAATTTTATTTGAAATACCCAGTTCGTTTAATACATCGGCCGTTTGACGGCTTAATTCAATGCGATGCGTTAAAATGAGTACTTTTTTTTGGTACTCTGCCATGTAACGGCGGGCTATTTCACTGAATATGATGGTTTTTCCACCCCCCGTAGGTAATTGAAATAACAAATTGGTATGCGGAGGCAGCGCTTTAATTCGTTCAAACAAGGTTTCAACAGCCTCCCGCTGGTAAGGATATAATTGACGGGTCTCAGAAACCAAAAGGTCGTCCATGGATTAAAAACAAGCCTTTAAATATACGTTAAATACACAGCTTCAACACCTTAAAACCTGTAAATTAACGTAACTTCGTAAGATGCGGTTTATACTCCACCCTTTAATACTATCCTGTATTTCAGGGTTATTGTTGGGTTTAAGCTGGTATCCCGAAACTTTTTATTTTATTTTTATTGGACTGGTACCCCTGCTGTACGCATATGGCCTGCCTACCGAACATGCCAATCTAAAGGGATTTTCATCCTGGATTTTTAATTATTTGGGGTTTTTAATTTGGAATGTTGTTAGTACCTGGTGGGTGGCTTATGCTTCATTTGCAGGAGCATTAATGGCTTTTATTTTAAATAGTTTATTTATGACCCTGGTGTTTCGATATTCCATGCAAGGGTTAAAACGCAATTCCAAATCGTTTCAGGGACTCGGTTTACTTATTTTTTGGAGCGGTTGGGAATATTTTCATCAGCAATGGGAATTAAGTTGGCCCTGGTTGAATTTAGGAAATGCACTTGCTTCTATGCCAGCCTGGATTCAATGGTTTCAATTTATTGGAAGTTCTGGAGGGACACTTTGGATATTGCTAGTTAATTTGTTGATTTTTAATGCATTAATAAATTACAAAAATCGGATTTACAAATTAACCTATGCCGGAATTGCTCTGGGTGTTGTTATTATTCCCATCGTTGCTTCGTACATCATTGGATTAAAATCCGAGACCTCTGCCCAAGAACGCGTAGCGGTGGTTTGCGTTCAACCCAACAGTGACCCCTACCACGACAAATTTTCGAGCAATTTCAACCAACAATTTAAACACATTTGGTTGCCTTTAAAAAATCATTTAACTGCAGGTACGGATCTGGTGGTATTTCCGGAAACCTTTGTTTCACAAGCCTTTGATTTAAAAATTTTAAAGCACTCGTACATACTTCAAACCCTTCGGGACAGTATTTTTAAATATGCCCCAAAGGCGCGAATATTAACCGGATTGGCCTCGTATCAGATTTTTGAACCGGGTGAAGCCCCGAGCCATACCGCCCGCAGCACCGCTGAGCCCGGTTATTACATTGATTTTTTTAATTCTGCCTGGTGGATTGATTCTTTAAATTCGGAGTATTACCACAAATCAAAATTGGTACCGGGA
>CAWUNH010000252.1:0-2791 GCA_963923435.1 uncultured bacterium | reverse complement strand
TTTTATATCGGGGTAAAAACAAACTAAAAAAAATACAACTGAAAGTATTAAAATGGTTTTCCGGTTTTTTAAAATCAATGTTTTAACGTCGTTAGCCCGTTGTTTCATAAGTTGATAAAGTTAGAGATTATCAATTACATTCGTACTCACACCTATCAACTGCTTGAAGCTATTTTTAACAAGGCTTTTATCAGGCAATCTAATTCTTGAAAATTGGTATACAGGTTGGGCGTTATGCGACAACCCTGAACTCCTTTTCCATCAATGGCTACTGTATAAATTTGGTATTTTTCAAACAGCATTTCAGACAGGGCTTTGGGGCTGATGCCTTCAATGCCTACATTGGCAATTCCACAACTCAGCATTGGATTTGAGGGGGTTTGCAAAGCAATGCGGGATTTTCCACGTACCGCACTTGTCCAGTACTGTTGAAGTTCGCGCAATCGTTTTTCTTTTCGTTGTGCACCTATGTTTAAATAATATTGCATGGCATTGGCCAGTGTTAAATCAACCGCAACGGGATGGGTACCGGTATGATTAAGCCGAGCAATTTGAGAATCCTGGGTTGTGGCCTCCGCAAAAAGAGGCCAAATTTTAGAAATTTTATTTTTTTTAATATAAAGTAACCCTGCTCCCAGTGGATTGCTTAGCCATTTATGGAGGCTGCATCCAAAATAATCGCAATTTAAATCCGGTAGTTTAAAATCCAAATGCGCAAAACTGTGAGCTCCGTCAACCATCACCTCTACGCCATGTTGATGCGCCATATCGCAAATTTCGCGTATTGGAAGTATGTGACCGGTTATGTTAATCATATGACAGGCCATGATTAATTTTGTATTGGAGGTAATTGCCTGTTTATACCGATTAACAATGTCTTGGGAATGCATGGGTTCGTTGGGTATTTGAATGGTTTTAACCACAATGCCATGCCGACGCTGCACCTGTTGAAACATATCCAGCATGGCACCGTAATCCTGTTCGGCAACAATGGCTTCGTCCCCGCTTTGCCATGGAAATCCAGAAATAATCATATCCAACGATTCGGTGGTGTTTCGGGTAATTATTAGTTCCTCATCACTGCAACCTGCCATGTGCGCAAGCTGCGAAGCAATTTCTGTTTTATTTGAAAATTGCTCGGTTCGCATGTAATAGGCCCCCAAACTGTTAACGCGTTCTATGTGTTTATAATAGGCTTTTAAAAGCGATTGAGGCTGAATGCAGTAATACCCGTTCTCGAGATTTATCCAATCCTTTGGTAATTGATAGTCGGAACGGATGCTTTCCCAAAGCCGATCGTCTGAACATTCCGCCATTTTACTTACATGGTTTTGAAACGTTGGATCGCTCTTAAAAACCTCGGGAAACATAAATGCACCGGTAATCCCAAGAGCAGATTGCTTAATAAAATCGCGTTTGTTCATGCTTTTATTTTTTTAAATATTCCGAGCAGGTAAAAAGCAAATCGGTAAATAGGATTTTTGGATTTGCATTTCGTTCGATGTAATAAACCTGTGAACTAAACACTTCAGATAAAATTTCACATGCCTGCAGAGATACAAATGGGGCAAACTTTTTAATAAAATTATCTTCTTCGTAATTGTAAACGGGTAACATCGGAATGTTTTCTCGAGTTAACAGGGCCTGTCGGAGCAGGTACAAAGAATACAATAAAAAACGCTTTTGATACGATCGGCCTTTGGCTACCAATTGTTCAATGCATAAAAATCCAGTACTTGCCTGAAACCGAATGGCATGTCGCATAAATTGCTGAAAATCCTCTAACAATTCTCCTCTTAGTTCGGGCTGTGAACCAATTTGTATGGCCAATCCGGGATTTCCCTGACTCATCGAAATAACCTGTTGAACCACCGTTTCGGACCATTCACAAAGGGGTTTTATACCTTTAAGTTGAATCTCAGTAACCGGTGTGCAGGTCCAGGTTTGAAGCCGAGAAACAAGGGTTGGCAGCAGTTCCTCTGCCCCTCCGGTGGTAAAAATAAAATAGGTGTTTTCCGGTGGCTCCTCAATTACTTTAAGCAACTTATTGGCTGTTTCAGTATTCATATAGGCAGGATGCCATACCAATACAATTTTTGCAAGCCCTTCAAAACTGGTTAAACTCAAATTATGAAGTATGGTTTCCGCTTCGTCTACCGGTATTATTGGCTGTTTATGTTCGCCCTCAATATGACTTAACCAATCGTCCAACAACAGGTAGGGATTTTTAGAATAGGCCTGCCGAAATTCCTGACGTTCGTCGTTACTTTGTTTTACCTCTTTACTTTTAATTATAGGAAAAACCGGGTGTAAATCGGGATGCGACCAGGATTTTGATTTTTTACATGCCGCGCAGAGCTCACAAGCCCCGTTTGCATTGGGTTGTTCGCATAAAATATGCCGGGCCAATGCATGGGCCAGTGGAAGCGCCCCAATACCATCGTCTCCACTAATAAACAGGGCATGGGGCAATTGTTTTTGCTGTACCATGCCAAGCAATTGTTTAATTAGATCCGACTGACCGGCAATTTCACTGTAATTCATAAGCGTTTATTGAGTGTATTCATGGTGCGTTCTATTCCAATAAACGAAAATTGTAAAATACCATCAACCGATGCTTGAATGAGATCGGGCAATTGCTCGTTCTCTTGTGCATTCCATTTTCCTAATACATAAGAAACCTGTTGACCTTTGGCGTAGTCCGATCCAATTCCAACCCGTAAACGCGGATATTGTGTAGTGTTTAAAACCTGTTGGATGTGGTGCAAGCCGTTATGACCGCCGTCGCTGC
>CAWUNH010000251.1:0-2816 GCA_963923435.1 uncultured bacterium | reverse complement strand
GATTAACAGACACCTGATTATCGTTTGGATTGGTGGTCTGCACATTGGAATTAATTTCGGCTTGAGAACTGGTGTTTTGAGAATAATTTGATTCTGATTCGTGGTAAGCAACGGATGGGATGGCCGCATTGGATGTAACTTCGGCCAGAGTGGTTTGTCCAAAGTAGCGGATTACCATCTCTTGTTTTTTGTTGCGTTTGATTTTAAAGGTGTGTTCCATTCCCAGAGCAAGGTCGTAGGTATTATGTTTAATGACAGGTAAGGATTGGTTGGAAAATTCAATTCGCATGCTCACATTGGGCGATAAACCGGTAACACGCACATTGGTTTGGGGAACTGAATTTTGTTTAATTCCATTGGCATAAAAGTAAAATGGCTCGCCGTCTTCAGAAAACAAAACAACATTTAATGAAGTTTGCGCAAAATACCATGCGGTAGAAATGCTTAATGCAAGAGAAAGAAGGTATTTCATAGTTATTACAAATATATTAAATCAAACGTAACGCTCGCCTTTTTTAACCTTAACGTCGTTTACAAAGGTGCGAATGAGCTGCTCCTGATCCTTATTGCAAATTAACAACACATTGTCTTTTTCAACCACAATCATGTTTTGGAGTCCCTGAATAACAGCAATTTTTTCTTTGGGTATTTGCACCAGGGAGTCAGAACAGTCGTACAATAAAATATGTTTGCCCGAACTGACGTTTTTATGCTCGTCTTTTTTAAGTTGTTCGTACAAACTGCCCCAGGTGCCCAGGTCGCTCCATCCAAAATCACTTTGACACACGTAAACATTGTTTGCTTTTTCTAAAACACTGTAATCAATGGAAATGTTTTTACAGGCCGAAAAAGCTCGTTCAATAAACGGAGGTTCTTCTGCCGTATGATACAGTTCCGGAGCATAAAACAGGGTATGCAATTCCGGATCCTGATCTTCCAGTGCTTTTAAAATGGCCTGCGATTGCCAGATAAAAATTCCTGAGTTCCATAAAAAATCGCCGCTTTCCACAAAAGACTGCGCCAGTTCGGCATTGGGCTTTTCGGTAAACGTTTTAACGCTGAAAACAGAGGCTCCGTCTGAAGATTTACGATACTGAATGTAACCGTACCCGGTATCTGGACGGTGGGGTTTTATACCGATAGTGAACAAGGCCATTTCCTGTTCGGCATGCTGAAAGCAGGTTTCAAGGGTGTCTAAAAAAGGCAGCCGATTAAGCACCAGATGGTCGCTGGGCAAAAACAGTAAAACCGCTTTGGAATCCAATGCATGAATTTTATTGGCCGCATAGGCCACGCTGGGGGCGGTATTTTTTCGGTAAGGTTCGCAAATTATTTGTTCGTCGGTAAGTTGGGGAAGCTGTGCTTTTACCAAAGCCCGGTGTGCACTGTGCGTTGAAATAAATACATGCGAGGAATCAAAAATGCCCGATATACGTTCGTACGTTTGTTGTAACAGCGAACTTCCGGTTCCTAAAACATCCAAAAACTGTTTGGGCATATGGCTTGTGCTGATGGGCCAAAACCGGGTCCCCAGGCCTCCTGCCATTATAACCGCATACCGATGTTTCATGGGGCGAAGGTAGTTAAATTCAATGCATGGCGGCACGAACAGTTTATTGTGGATATTGAATGTAAAAAACCCTTAAAATTACTCTGATTTTCAATAGTTTAGGATTTTAAATGCGAGCCATCCAATGAATTTAAGGCGATTTTTAAATAGTCGGTTTTTAAAAACAGCGTTTTTTAAAAATGTGCTTACATTAATGTTGGGCACTGGATTGGCGCAACTTATTACACTTTGTGTGAGTCCGGTTTTAACCCGCCTGTATATTCCGGAGGATTTTGGAGGCCTGAGTTTGTTTACGGCCTTAGTAGCAATATTTGGTGTTGTGGCCAACGGCAGAATGGAGCTTGCAATTCCATTACCTTCCGATTTTACTGCGTCAAAAAATATTTTTCGCCTGGCACTGATAATTACGCTCGGGTTTTCTGCAGCCTTATGTTTACTGATGCTCTTAACCTACGGAATTCTTATAAATACGCCTTATGCGTTTTCAAAGTGGTTTTTATTAATCCCCCTTTCGGTAGTGTTTTTTGGAATTCAGAACGCAATTAATTACTGGTTGACCCGAAATACAAAATTTAAGTTACAATCTCAATCAAAAATTATTTTATCGCTTGTAAGCGCATTAACGTCTGTAGGGCTGGGTTTTGCCGGCATGGGGACCTCCGGATTGCTATTAGGATTTCTATTTGGGCAATTTACCTGTCTGCTCTGGATTGCCGTTTCGGGAGAATTTTCCAGAGCTTTACTTTTTAAGGATTTTTCTTGGAATGAAATAAAAACGCAGGCTAAAGAATACCGATCGTTTTATAAAATTAACACCCCGCATGCTTTAATTGACGCGATTCAGGAAAACGGCATCGTGTATTTGATAGCCGTATTTTTTACAAAGTCGGTTACAGGACTGTATTCTTTTGCATTTAAAATTTTAAAAGCCCCCTTGAGTTTGTTGGGAGGGGCATTTTTTCAGGCATTTTATAATAAAATTGCGGAGGCCAAACATCAACAAAAAGAAATTAGCAGTTATTTAAGAGCTGCCTACGGTTATTTTTTTATAATTGGATTTCCGGTTTTTATAGTTCTTTTTTTGTACGCACCCGAACTTTTTGGCTTTGTGTTTGGTGCTTCGTGGCGCGAGTCGGGGCACATGGCTCAAATTTTAGCACCTTGGTTGTTTTTGAACTTTATTGTTTCCAGCGTTTCCAGTATTACATTGGTTTGTGAGAAACAAAAAGAGGCCTTTATTGCTGTC
>CAWUNH010000250.1:0-2835 GCA_963923435.1 uncultured bacterium | reverse complement strand
AACAACTCCCAAAGGAACTTCAACAGGCTTTTGAACAGGAGGGTTATCACCGCGAACAAATTTTAAAACAGGTATACAGCACAACAATGCCAAGCAGGTACCTTGCAGGCTTTAGCAAGTTTATTGTTAAAAACCTGCAGCATCCGTATATGCAAGAACTTGTAAACCGATGTTTTGAATTGTTTTTTAAATTTCAAATTGCTGAGTACAGCCGCTCAAAAACGGAAACGCTGCATGCTGTTGGTTCGGTTGCCTGGTATTACAAAAATCAGTTTGTAGCAGTTGCTCAAAAAAACAATTATAAGGTGGGTCAAATTTTGCAATCTCCCATGAGCGGACTTCGGCAGTACCACCTCAGTACAATCCTCTAACCAGGTTGTGCAGTGCAATAAGGGGTTTTAAAAAAGCCTCCAAATCGTATACGCATAATTGTGAGGCCGCATCGCAACGAGCCTTTGAAGGATCCGGATGCGTTTCTATAAACACACCGTCTACACCGCTGGCTACACCCGCCCGGCTTAATACCGGTAAAAATTCACGCATTCCGCCCTTGGCATCGGAGCTGGGAATACCGTATTTGCGAACACAATGGGTAATGTCAAAAACCACGGGAAATCCCAATGCCTGTAAATGAAAAAAACTTCTCGGGTCTACAATTAAATCGTTGTAGCCAAACGTATATCCCCGTTCGGTTACAATGATGTTGGAATTACCGGCATCAATGCATTTTTGAATGGGGTGTTTCATGTTTTCGGGGGCTAAAAATTGCCCGTGTTTTATATTTACAACCGCACCGGTTTTAGCAGCTGCAACAATCAGACTGCTTTGCATACACAAATAGGCCGGTATTTGAATCACGTCGCAAACCTCTGCTGCAGGTGCAGCCTGGTATGATTCATGAATATCGGTTAAAAGAGGAAAACCAAATTGTGTTTTAATTTCGGAAAGCAATTTTAAACCTTCGTCCAAACCCGGACCATCGTAATAGGATAAACTGCTGCGGTTGTCTTTTTTAAAACTGGATTTGTAAATAACAGGTATATGAAGAGATTCCGAAACTTTTTTTAATGTTTCAGCCGTTTTAAGCATGGTGTCGCGGTCTTCTATAACGCAAGGACCGCTAATTAAAAATAAATCGTCGGAACCGCAGGATATAGATCCTACCTGAACCTTATGCTGAGGTGTTTTCATCGTCATCAATTAAGAGATTGGGTGTAATTTGTTCTTTAATGGGTTTTAAGCGGTTTTGAAGCGAAATGAGAATACTGGGAAGCAGTATTAAATTGGCAAGTAACGACATTAACAGAGTTAAAGAAACTAAAATTCCGAGCGCTGAGGTTCCGCCAAAACTAGAAAATGCAAACACGCTAAATCCAAAAAACAAAATAATTGTAGTAAAAATCATGCTTTGCCCTGTTTCATGAATGGTTTGTGTTATTGCGGCATTAAAAGAAAGACCCCGTTTAATTTCCTGACGAAAACGGGTTAAAAAATAGACGGTTCCGTCGCTTGATATACCAAAAGCAATGCTAAAAATTAAAATGGTAGAAGGCTTAAATGCAATGCCCATCAGACCCATAATACCGGCAGTCATTAAAAGGGGTAAAAGACAGGGCAATTTGGACAGCACAATAATACTGATGGACCGAAACAGCAATAATCCCACCAAAGCAATTAAAATAATTTCAATACTTAAACTTTCAATTAAATTTTTTTGTAGATAAGACTGACTTTTTAAAAACACCCGACTGTGTCCCGTTAAAACGGTAGTGTAGGTTTGAGGTGGAAAAATGGAATCAATTCGGGGTTTAAGCTCGTTTAGCAGGGCATTAAATTTTACGGACCCCATATCTGCCACCTGAAAACTGATGCGTGTGGAAGATTTGTCTTTACTTAAAAAGGGATTTAACCAGTCAGAACGTGAAGTGTTCAGGTTGTTTCGTTCGTATAGCGACTGAAGGTCTTTAATGGAGGGAAGCGTATAAAATTTTGAATCCCCCTGATCCATTTGATGGGCTAATTTAATTCCGGAAACCAGGGATAAGGGTTCTGAAAACGAAGGATATTCTTTCATCAAACGCTCAAAGCGCTTGATTCGGTATAAAACACGGGCATTGTTTTTAAAAACGCCGTTGGAGTCTCCGGTATGGATAATGCACTCAAAGGGAAGTACACCTGAAAAATAGGTTTCAAAAAACCGCATGTCGGAATAAGCCACGTCGTTTTCTGGAAAATCATCGATCACATAGCCGTTTAAACTGATAAATTGCATTCCATAAACCCCGATGATTGATAAAACCAGCGTAAGGGCATAAATGCGTTTTCGTTGCCCTTGCACCATTCGGTCAATAAAATGAAGGGTTGCTTCTATCCATTTCCATTCGGAGGTTTTTTTTGATTTCTCATAGGGTTCTGAAACCCATTGTAAAACGAGGGGTAGGGCAAATAATGTAAGTAAAAAGGTTAAAAGTACACCCAGGCTTGCCGTTGTGCCAAATTCCTGTAAAATGGCACTGTGGGTGTAGTACAATACAGCAAATCCTATAGCAGTGGTTAAATTGGCAATAAAAAGGGTTAAAGACATGCTGCTGATCATGGTGTTTATGGCCTCGGTACGGTTTGAATTTTGAACCAGCGCTTTACGATACCGATTGATGTAAAAAATGCAATTGGGAATTCCAATAACCATAATCAAGGGTGCCAGCAGAGAAGTTAAAACCGTTATTTTATAACCCATCATCTGCATTAGGGCCATAGACCAGGTAACCCCAATGCCAACGGTAAACAGCGAAATGGCTACCAGTTTAAAATTCCTAAAAAACAACCAGAGAATAA
>CAWUNH010000249.1:0-2842 GCA_963923435.1 uncultured bacterium | reverse complement strand
TCAAAACCTCCGGCCACCATTGAATGGGAATAACATGAAAACAATTAAGCCGATTGGATTATTGGTTTTATTATTTACCATCCAGTCGGGATGTTCGCAGGCAGTTTACAAAGCAGAAAAATCCATTGTTCACGGAGATTCGGCCTGGAGGTTGGTGGTGGAAAAAGGATTTACCTGGTACGGAATTTCTAAATCATTTAGCGTTCCCATAGAGGTTATTAAAAACTACAATTCGCAGGATTCTGTTTTAAAAACAGGAGCCATACTGTACATTCCATTTTTTGAACCTCGCCTTAATAACTTAAGAAATAACCAAGCGTTTTCACAAATTCGAGATTCTGGGGCTATATATAAACAGGAGTCTGTTTCAAGAACTGCATTAAAAACAAATTCATTTAAATTGGCTTTGTTATTGCCATTTTCAATGAATGATTTTGAAAAATCGGAGGCAAGGGACTTTATTGTAAGTAAAAAAAAATTACCTAAAACTACGGAATGGATGATGTCGTATTACCGTGGATTAATTAAGGGTTTTGAATTGAATAATCATAACGTGCATATTGATTGTTATGATATAAGCGAACGGGACACCCAGAAAGTTCGAACTTTTGTAAATCAAAAAAACTTTGAATCTTATGATTTAATTATTGGTCCGGTGCATCCGGAGCCCATGAAAACACTACTTAAAAATAACACGTATAGTAAAAAACCTGTTGTATATCCGTTTATTCAAAATTCAGTAACAGTTGATACAACCCCTCAATTTTTGCATGTTATGCCGGGGGTAAAAGAACTGGTAGAAAATTTAGCAGATTATTGTGTTGACAGTATAAGCCGGCATTCTGCCGATATTCAAATTAAAATAGCTAACCCCAAGGATGTTTATGAACAGGACTTGGTAAAAATGTTTATACAGCGAGCAAATAAACGCATTAAATTTTACAACCCCCTTACTTCGGACACGCTGGTGTCGGGTATAAACCGGAACAGTCATTGTATTGTTGTATTAACGTCCAACGAAGTATTTTTGAATCGATTGATTTCACAGATCGCTCTTACAAAATCATCCCGCACGGTACTTTGCTCTCATATTGATTTATCAAAATTTCAAAATTTAGACATGAACGATTTAAAAAATTTAAATTTTACATTTACTTCTGCTTACGATATTTATTTTAGGTTTAATTACATTTCGGATGTTTGTGAAAATGAATACTATCGGTTTGGAGAATCTGCCTCTAATCTTTGCGCGCGGCTTTGGGATGATAAAGTTTCCAAAATCGATTTTACAAACGTGCTGCAATTTCCTGTTTCAAACGATGGTGTTTTACATCAAAATTATCTTCATTCGGTTACACCGAATGGATATGCCAGAAACCGTGGAGTATTTATTTATCAATATAATACATTTTCTCCACGTAAAATAAATTGGCAAAGCAGGCCTTAAGAATATTTATAATTTAGGGTATTATTTTTTTAGGATCCATATTTGATACGATTCAAATTTAAGATGCCAGTTGCTGGGGAGGCTTCGATTAATAAAATGTTCGTAAACTTTTAAGCGCTTGCTTTGCACACTCGTATCTGATGTGTTGGAGGCAACGGCATGCATAATAAAAGCCTGGGTATGGGGATGGGTTTCGAGAAAGTGAAAAAAAATACGGGTTAAAAGATTCATAATGGCATACACTTCGTGCCGGTGGGTTAGGGGATAGCCATCAATCATAAAAGAATCGTCGCAGAGTCCAAACACAAAATCGTAGTGCAGCGGAGCGTTTTTACGATTGTTAAAGCGGGCTTCGTATTTTAAGCCGCTGGGGGCATAAAAATAGTAATTCCCTGAATGGGCTTGTTCAGGATATTCAATAGCGTGTTTCGTAAATTAACGGATAAAGGGTGATACGGTAAGCTCTTTGCTACCGGCTTTATATTCGTAAAAACCCATTCCTGTTTTTACTCCCAAATGACCTGCACGTACCATGTTTACCAGCAGCGGACAGGGTGCATATTTGGGTTGTCCAAACCCATCTTGTAACACTTGTAAAATACTTAAACACACATCCAGTCCAATAAAATCGGCCAATTGCAAGGGGCCCATGGGATGCGCCATACCCAATTTCATAACGGTATCGATTTCTGAAACACCGGCCACGCCTTCTTGAAGGGTAAAAATGGCCTCGTTTATCATGGGCATTAATATTTTATTTGCCACAAAACCCGGATAATCTCTTACTTCCACTGGTATTTTTTGGAGTTGTTTGGAAAGTTCCATTACCATTTGGCAGGTAGCATCGCTGGTATTATACCCACGAATTACCTCCACCAGTTTCATAACGGGTACCGGATTCATAAAGTGCATGCCAATTACCATTTGCGGGCGTTTGGTTACAGCTGCGAGTTGCGTAATGGAAATGGAGGAAGTATTGCTGCATAAAATAGCATCTTCTTTACAAAATCGATCCAAATCTTTAAACAACTGGGTTTTAATTGAAATTTGTTCAGAAGCTGCTTCGATTACCAAATCGGCCAATTTACAGGCGGATTCTAAATCGGTAAAGGTTTTAATTCTACTGAGAGTTTCGGATTTAAGGTTTGGACCGATGCTGCCTTTTTGAACCTGGCGTTCAAGATTTTTTTCGATAATAGCCATGGCGCGTTCCAGGGCGCTTGTTTGTACATCAAGTAAATGAACGCTAAATCCATGTTGGGCGAAAGTATGCGCAATGCCATTGCCCATGGTTCCGCTACCAATTACACATATCGTTTTCATAAATTTAAGCCTTTGGCGTAGTTACTGATTAATGCTGATTTTCTTTTCCAATTCGTCGATATAGGCCCGGAA
>CAWUNH010000248.1:0-2843 GCA_963923435.1 uncultured bacterium | reverse complement strand
TTGGATTACCCATTGCCCTGGCTTTTGCAAAAAAAATTAAAGTCATTGGGTTTGATATCAACGCAGATCGCATCCGTCAAATGCAAAAAGGCATAGATCCCAGCAACGAACTAAAAAAATCGGACTTTAAACATTGTGATATTAAATTTACCCATCAATTAAACGATTTAAAAAAAGCCAAGTTTTTTATTGTGGCCGTTCCTACACCTATAGACGAACACAATTTACCCGATTTAAAACCCCTGTTACGAGCATCTGAAACCGTAGGTAAGGTGCTAAAAAAAGGCGATTACGTTGTGTTTGAATCCACTGTTTATCCGGGTTGTACTGAAGAAGACTGCCTCCCGGTTTTGGAGCATTGGTCTGGCCTAAAAGCGGTTAAAGATTTTAAAGTGGGATACTCTCCCGAGCGAATTAATCCGGGAGACCGGGAACATACCATTACCAAAATTTTAAAAATAGTAAGCGGTTGCGATGCTCTGAGTTTAAACCAAATAGCTAAAACCTACGAATTGATTGTTGAACCCGGAACCCACCGGGCCGCCTCTATTAAAGTTGCAGAAGCTGCCAAAATTATTGAAAACACCCAGCGCGATGTTAACATTGCGCTGATGAACGAATTGTCTATTATTTTTAATAAAATGCAAATTAACACGTTTGATGTTTTAGAGGCAGCAGGTACAAAATGGAATTTTTTAAAATTTTATCCCGGATTGGTGGGTGGACATTGCATCGGCGTAGATCCGTATTATTTAACCCACAAAGCCGAATCGCTGGGATACCATGCCCGGGTGATTAACAGCGGCCGGTATGTTAATGACAGTATGGGGTTTTACGTAGCTAAAACCTGTGTAAAAAAAATAATTGCTGCCGGTAAAAATATTTCCAAATCAAGGGTATTAATCATGGGGGCCACCTTTAAAGAAAATGTTTCCGATATCCGCAACAGTAAAGTGGCCGATATTGTAAAAGAGCTTAAATCCTTTGGAGTTAAGGTAGAAATTGTAGACCCCTATGCAGATTCAGAAGAACTGTTTCACGAATACGGATTTCGTTTAAACGCCGTCAAAGGTCGTTACGACGGCGTTATTGTAGCTGTAAATCACGAACCCTATCTCCCCTTACAAGAATCTTATTTTAAATCCATTCTGCAACCAAAAGGAGTTTTAGTGGATGTAAAAGGAATTTATAAAAATCAAATTAAGCAATTGGGCTATTGGAGTCTATAATTTAAAATGCGGTCTTAAGGCCTCCGTAAACCAGTTTGGAAATTTTTGGGGTTTTAAATTTTTACTGTCGATGCACACCAACTCAACCCTACCTTTATTAAGTTGCTCACGATCGGAATTAAACATCTCATATTCAAAAACAATTCGGGGACCCTCGGTAAACTGCTTTAGGTAGGTATGCAACAACAATTCTTCATCGTATCGGGCGGGTTTTATGTATTTAATTTCAAAATGTAAAACCGGAAGCCAAAGTCCACGCGCTTCGAGATTTCGGTAAGAAAACCCCAGCTTTCGAATGGCATCAACCCGACCAATTTCATAATATTGCGCATACACCCCGTAATAAACAAACCCCATTTGATCGGTTTCCGCGTATCGTACCCGAATTTTACTTTCTGCACAAATCATATTTGTAAAGATAGTATTTGCACTGTATTTTTAATGGTGCGTTACCTTGTTTTAAGCGGATTTAGCCTAATTTTTTTTTCCTGTTTATGGGAGGTTAAACCACTGCGTTATCAAAGCATTGCTTTACAAAACCAAACCGACTCTAGCATCGTACATAAAACGGCGCCGTACCGCATAAAACTGGAACGTGAACTTGAAAAATTTGTATGCAACAACCCTGTGGAGCTTCAAAAAACCGATTCGCTATTAGCCTGCTGGATGGCCAAAGCCCTTTTAACAGCTGCCGACTCGCTCGAATCTGGTCCCTCAACCGCCATAACGCTGTTGCTTATAAACAAGGGCGGTATCCGCAGCGGATTGCCTAAAGACAGCCTTCGAATACGTCATTTTTTTAATTTAATGCCCTTTGATAATGTTCTTTGCATTGCCTTATTTGCACCGGAACATTGTTCCCAATTAATAAATAGCTTGCCATCCAAACTGTTTTACCTTATGGGTTTTGTTCGCTACCAAAACCATTACATACCAATTCCATTAAACCACCAAAGGCCCTTTGAAGTTCCGGTTCGGCTGGTTACTTCCGATTTTATTTTTAATGGCGGGGACGGATTTAATGAAAAAACCCGGGCCCTTTCAAGTAAAATTTCCGGATACCGAATTCGCGACTGCTTAATTTTACAGGCTCAAAAAGATCAGACCCTTCAACAGGCTTTAGGCATTTTTTAAGATGAACCGTAGATCCTTTTTAAGTGCCAGCACCATATTAATGCATCAATCTTTAAGTTGGGCGCAAGTAAAACCCTCCAACAAGCCTAAATCTTCGGAATCTTTATTGGTACTAACCACCAACGATGTGCACAGCCAAATCGAACCTTTTTCTGCCAAAGATTCCCGTTTTCCTAACATGGGCGGTTTTGCGCGGCGATCCTTTGCCGTAAATGCCTTGCGTAAACAATACCCAAACGTTCTTTTGCTGGATTCTGGCGATGTTTTTCAGGGCAGTCCTTATTTTAATTATTACAAGGGAGCACTGGAATATTCCCTTATGAAAGAAATGGGTTACGATGCCGGCACACTGGGCAATCATGATTTCGATTTGGGTTTGGAAAATCTTGCTTTACAATTACCCCTGGCTCAGTTTCCCATGGTATGCAGTAATTATGAGTTTAAAAACACCGTTTTAGACCAGCATCCTCAAATTCGACC
>CAWUNH010000247.1:0-2846 GCA_963923435.1 uncultured bacterium | reverse complement strand
ATCATGTACACTTCTTTGGCACCGGCATGTTCTGCGCTGTCGCGAACGGCCCGTTTTTCTACCTCTGTAATACCACTGGGTATGCAAATAACCATGCGCAAGGAAGGTTTAAACAAACGCTTGCCCGGATTAATCATACGAATCATGCCCTTTATCATTTCTTCGGCTGCCTGAAAGTCTGCAATAACCCCATCTTTAAGCGGTCTTATGGTTTTAATGTTTTCGTGGGTTTTACCATGCATCATTTGGGCCGATTTGCCCACCGCAATGATACGGCCATTGGTCCGGTCCATGGCAACAATACTGGGTTCGTCAACCACCACTTTGTCGTTGTGAATGATAATGGTATTCGCCGTACCAAGGTCAATGGCGATGTCTTGGGTAAGAAAATCAAATAAAGCCATACAATGTTATACCTGTAAAGGTATGCAAAGCAATGGGCTGGTCCATAAGGGTTAAATGATAGTTTTAAAAAATAGTAAACAGGCTATTAGTAGCCTAAAATTTTCATCATGCTTTTATGACTTTGCTCTTTGGCAAACAGTCGGGTGTTCCACTCACCTTCTTCGTCTATATCAATAAGAACGTGTTTGGGAGCCGGTATAAGGCAATGCTGGGTGCCGCCGTATCCGCTGAGTGCCTCCTGATATGCACCGGTGTGAAAAAACCCAATGTACAGGGGCGTTTTGTTGGGGGCCGGCAATACCGGTAAAAACACCTGATTGGTATGCGCCTCGGTGTTGTAGTAATCCATGCTGTCGCAGGTTAAACCGCCCAGATTTACCGGAATGTAGGGCTTGTTCCAGTGGTTGATGGCCATGAGAATAAACCGTTGGTTAATACCCCAGGTATCCGGCAGTGTGGTAATAAACGAACTGTCAATCATGTACCAGGTTTCACGGTCGTTTTGCTGTTTTTGATCAATAATAGAATACAGGGAGGCGCCGCTTTCGCCCACGGTATAAGATCCAAATTCGGTAAAAATATGGGGTTCTTCAAGGTCCTGTTCCGTACAAAACAACTTGATTTGAGCCACAATTTCTTCAATCATGTATTCGTAATCGTATTCAAAACCCAGTGAGGTTCGAATGGGCATACCTCCTCCAATATTTAAGCTGTCCAGCTCCGGACAAACGGATTTAAGTTCTTTGTAAATATTAAGGCATTTATTTAGTTCGGTCCAGTAATAAATGGTGTCTTTAATGCCGGTGTTTATAAAAAAATGCAGCAGTTTAAGTTTTATGCGCGCATCGCCCGAAATTTTTTCCTGGTAAAGCCTAATAATTTCGCTGTTTCGAACGCCCAGCCGGGAGGTATAAAAGGCAAACGAGGGTTCTTCCTCGGTACTAATGCGAATGCCCACCGAAAGCGCATCGGTTTTTAAATGTTTTTTATAATAATCGATTTCATCCAAATGATCCAGTACAGGAATGCAATTAAAACCCTCGTTAACCAGTTCCATAATGTTTTGCTTGTAGGCCGGACGTTTATAGCCGTTACATATAATATACGTATCTTTGCTAAGCTTATTTTTACGGTACAGTTCTTTAATTATGGGTATATCAAAAGCCGAGGAGGTTTCTAAATGAGCCTTATTTTTTAAAACCTCGTCTAAAACAAAACTAAAATGCGAGCTTTTAGTGCAATAGCAATAGTGGTACTGCCCTTTGTAATCGGTTTTAGCCATGGCTACATGAAAAAGGCGCCGCGCTTTTTGAATTTGATCGCTGATTTTTGGCAAATAGGTAATTCGTAAGGGTGTACCGTATTGCTTAATAATCTGCATAAGAGGTATTTTATTGAAATACAGCTCGTTGTCTATTACCTCAAAATCTTCCTGAGGAAAATTAAAGGTTTGATGAATGAGGGTAGAATACAAATTGTCCACAATTACAGAATAGGTCCTGCAAAGTAAGTGAATTAGTTAATACAAAACATGCTTAAGTAAGTACTTTACATATGATTAAACCCATTAAAATAGTTGAAATTAAAAGCGAAATTGGGGCCGGAACCCGGGGCGCCAGCATGGGGGTCGATGCAATTAAAATTGCCGCTCTGGACTTTGGCAGTCCGTTTTTTAAGCGGTTTAAATCGGTTGAAATTCCTCATGAAAACAATTTATTGCTGGAACCCATTATTCACGATTATGCCAAGCGTATTAAAGGCATTTACAGTTTAAACGACCGCCTTTCTAAAGAAATTGCTAAAATAATTAAGTCGGATCAGGTGCCCATAGTACTGGCCGGCGATCACAGTTCGGCCCTTGGAACCATATCGGGCATAAAAATGGCCCATCCCGAAAAACGATTGGGCGTAATTTGGATTGATGCCCATGCCGATTTGCATAGCCCCTACACCACTCCCAGCGGCAACATGCACGGCATGCCCCTTTGCTGCGTATTGGGCGAAGACAACCGCGAACGGCAGCAAAATAAGCCCGACGACGAAACGCTGGAATACTGGGAAAAACTAAAACACCTGGGGGGCCTGGGACCCAAAATACAGTATACCGACCTGGTTTACATTGCTTTACGAGATTTGGAAGCCCCCGAAGACCACCTGATTAAAAAAAATAAAATAAGGGTGTTTAATTTGCAGGAAATTCGAAAAAAAGCGGTAGAACGCATTGCCATTGACTCCCTTAATTACCTGGAACATTGCGATTTAATTTACGTGAGTTTTGATGTAGACAGTATGGATTCGCGTATATCCAGCGGCACCGGAACCCCGGCACCCAACGGAATAACCGAAAAAGAAGCCGGAAATTTAATTTATTACCTCATGCGAAGTAAAAAAATATGTTGTTTTGAAATGGTAGAAATTAACCCCACGCTGGATAAAGAAAA
>CAWUNH010000246.1:0-2884 GCA_963923435.1 uncultured bacterium | reverse complement strand
AAAAAGTTACACTGCTCCCAGAACATATACTGCTTGTAAGTGGAGTTAGGGTGAGCGTGGGTGTGGGAAGTATGGTAACGGAGAGTGTTTTTGAATCGCTGCACAGACCGTTAAACCCAGTAACTGTATAAACGGTAGAAACGCTTGGACTTACGCTGATTGAGGTTCCGCTTGCTCCAGTGCTCCAAGTGTAGGAAGCAGCTCCATTAGCAGAAAGCGTCAATGCTTGATTTGAACATGAGGTATAATTTATTACAGAAACTGTGGGCTGGGTTGTAACAAAAACATTAGCCAGTAGAGAGTTTGTGCAGGGTCCTACACTGCCGCTCAAGGTAAAGGTTACATTACCGGTGGGAGTAACAACAATACTGGAAGCATTTGATCCGGTATTCCAGCTGTATGTGTTGGCTCCGGAAGCAATTAAGGTGGCATTGGATCCCGAACAGATACTGGGGGTATTTACACTTAGACTTGGACTGGGATTAACTGAAATTGACAGTGTACTGGTTCCAATACACCCGTTGGTGCTGCTGTTTAAGGTATAAACAGTGCTAACGGATGGAGTAATGGTTTGTAAGGGTCCCACCATTAAGCCGGGATTCCAAGTATATGATGCATTACTGCTGGGTAAGGGTGTAAACCGTTGCATTTCCAGAGTTGCGGTCCAACCGGTACTGGCATTTCTTCCTGTAACAGCATAGGCTGTAGAACCCAGATCGTTTTCAATTCCCATGGTGTAGGCTGTTGGAGTATAGGTTTTACTGGCGGTATGTATTTCAATCACATTACTGGTTTCATATAATTGAATTTGTGTGGTAACCGGAAAAAAATTTGGATTGTTACTGCTGGTATAATGGGGAACCGCACTGTAGGTAACTAATAAAACTCTATTGGGACTGGTACCCAGGGTGGTATATGTGATGGTTCCTCCAACGCCCGGATTTATATCCGCCCAGGTTGCAGCTATTAAATTATTTGGAATTACAGCATTGGGAATATTTTGAGCCGATACTCCTGAATTTCCATTGTTGGTGAATAATATAAAACCGTTGGAACTAATGTAAAATTGATTGTAGGTGTTGCAAAAGAAATTAAAAGGAAATCCAATACTTAAAGAAGTTGTAATTGCATCGTCGGGTAAGGTAACGGTATTGGCACTCAATGGTGTTAGTAAAGAATAGGTGCCGGTGGAAACCGAGTAGGTTCCTGAACAAGCATTGGTTCCGGAAATACTTACCGAAGCACCGCTGCAAATTGTGCTTGATGTGCTGGAAGTGGTTAGCGTTGGATTAGGAATTACTCCCAAAAATTTACTGGTTTGGGTAGTACAATTATTTGCCCCGGTTGCCTGCAGTGTATAGGTTGTTGAATTATTGGGGTTTAAAACAGCAACCGAACCGTTTAATAAACCGGGCAGCCAGGTGTATGTGTTGGCACCGCTGACAGACCACGTAATGGAAGAACCCAAACATACGGTGGAAGTGTTGGGTGAAACAGTTAAAACAATGGCTGGATAAACATATTGCAAAAGCGTTTGCGTAGCTTTGCATCCTAGTGAATTAGTACCAATAAGACTGTATGTTGTATTGCTAGCAGGACTTACGGTTATAACGGAATTGGTGGATCCCCCGGGTAACCAAGAATAGGATAAGGGACCTGGAGCAGAGCTGCTCAATTGTACGGAAGAAGAAGGACAAACAGTAGCGTTTGAGGTACTTAAAGTAAAGGTAGGCAAAGGATATACTGTAACTGCAGGCAAGGCAACAATGCTGCCGGTACATCCACCGGAGCTTGCAAAAACGGTATATTGAAGCGTAGCGGTTGGGCTGAGAACTACCAAATTTCCGATGGCTCCGCCCGGAAGCCAGGTATAATTAGGAGCAGTACCTCCTTGCACAAACCCTTGAATTGTTCCGCCCGCACATACGCTCGGTGTGATGGGATTGCTGGTATAAACCACGTTTAAATTTAAACTATTACTCAGGGTAACGCTTGCTTGTGCTGTAGAGCTGCAGGATCCATTAAATCCGGTTACTGTATATACGGTACTTACAGTTGGACTAACAAGAACAGTACTGTTTGTTGATCCGGTACTCCAGGAATAGGAATTGGCTCCGCTTACTGTAAGTGTGGCGGTTCCACTGCAAATAGTGGGTTGATTTACACTGAGTGTTGGTATTGCTGTAACATTGACCAATGCGACCGTATTGATAATACAACTGCCATTAGATCCGCTGACCGTGTATGTACTGGTAAGACTGGGCGAAACCACAATGCTTGTGGCATTTGAACCGCCGGTCCAGGTATAGGAGGTGGCTCCGGAGGCTGTTAATGTTGCGCTGGATCCGTTGCAGATACTGGCTGAATTAACACTTAAGGCAAAGGTACCACTGTTGAGAGTAAAATATTGATTATTACTATTGTTTGCCATAAAAGGATCAACTCCGCCATTAGGGGCATAAACGCCCACATTGTAGGTGTGCGTTCCAATACCTATAACTGCAACGCTTGGCATTAAAACGGTTAAAGAGCTGTTGGGGCTTACGTTTCCAAGCCAGGCCAATGTTTGGGTATTTACCCCGTCTACATTATAACTGAAAGTTGCCGAACTCAAGGTATTGGTTCCATAATTCATCAGTGCCAGTGCAGGAGAAATCGAGGAAACACAAGAAATTGCCTGTGAAAAAGTTGGACTGCTGATATACATGATGCCAATTTCGTTTTGTACTGTAGGGGTATTGCAAACGCTCGAGGTTAGTAATGCGGCTCGCATGGGAGAATTGGTAAGTATTAATTGAGCGCGAAATTTTTGATCGTTTGAAAACATATACATGCACAAATCGTTGGTATAATCCATGTAATTCATGGTCATTTCACCGGTTGT
>CAWUNH010000245.1:0-2887 GCA_963923435.1 uncultured bacterium | reverse complement strand
TTGGTCTATTATTAATAACATTCATGGGAGCCGTTTTTTTATTTAAATCTGGAGCGCCTCAAAACACCCGAATAAATCCAACAGACAGCATTTTTGTTAAAAGGGATTCTGTTTCTTTAGACAGTTTCAAATTAAATACCCCCCCAAAAAAAACTGAAGTAAAAAATCCTGCCATTCGGGAACCAAAATCAGTACCCTTAAAATCTCAAATCACACCAACTGAGACCACTGTATTTCGGGATTCATCGATTGACTTCATACCCAATACGACTCCTCTTAAACCCAATCAAATTAATATTACCACTCCTGCAGACAGTACCAACCGTCCATGAAATTTGAAAACACGCAAGCATTCGCAGAGCGAATGGATTTACAAGACGCATTAGCCTCATTTAGATCTAAATTTCACATACCGTATCTCAACGCAGCTCCGGTAATTTACCTTACAGGCAATTCCCTGGGTTTACAACCGCATACAACAGCCGCATACATTACCCAGGAGTTAAACGACTGGGCCGAATGGGGGGTTGAGGGTCATGTGCGGGCAAAAAATCCCTGGATGCCTTACCACGAAGCCCTATCTGCGCCCATGGCGGCCATTGTTGGGGCTCAAAAAGAGGAAGTTGTAATGATGAATCAGCTTACGGTAAACCTGCATTTGTTAATGGTGTCGTTTTTCCGGCCTCAGGGAAAGCGTACCAAAATTCTATGCGAATACAAGGCCTTTCCCAGCGATCAATACATGTTTCAATCGCAGCTTAAAAGTCACGGATTGGATCCAGATCAGCATTTGATTTGCCTGAGTCCCCGCCCGGGAGAATGGCATTTGCGAACCGAAGACATTTTAAAATCTATTGAAGAACATTCCGATACACTTGCATTGGTTTGTTTTGGAGGCGTTCATTATTATACCGGTCAGGTCATGGACATGAAATCGATTACTGAGGCGGGGCATCGGGCGGGGGCCCAGGTGGGTTTTGATTTAGCTCATGCTGCAGGCAATATTGAACTTCATTTACACGACTGGAATGTAGATTTTGCAGCCTGGTGTTCGTATAAATACCTCAACAGCGGTCCGGGTTCTGTTGCAGGTGCCTTTGTGCATAAACGGCATCACGCAAATTTTGATTTAATTCAGTTTTCTGGCTGGTGGGGTCACGATAAGGAAACCCGGTTTTTAATGCCCGATCAATTTCAGCCGATGCCTACGGCCGAGCGCTGGCAACTCAGCAATGCTCCTGTATTTAGCATGGCGGCATGCAGGGCCAGTCTTGAAATTTTTTCAGAAGCCGGAATGCCGGCCTTGGTCCAAAAAAGTAAATCTTTAACGGCTTTTTTAGAGTGCATTATTCAAGATATCAGCCGTCAATTCAACCATTCACTCGAAATTATTACACCTGCCGATGCGCGCGGAGCACAGTTGTCAATTATAGCGCATGGCTACGGTAAAAATCTTTTTAAGGCCATGATGGAGTCCGGAATAATTGCCGATTGGAGAGAACCCAATGTCATTCGCTGCGCTCCAGTCCCTCTCTACAATCAATTCATGGACTTGTATTTAATGGGCAAAAGGCTAAGCGAAATTTTAGCCCGTATAAAACCTAATTAAGACTTTGACTAAGAATACGCAGTTCGGATTTTTTTTGTTGTAAGCTTTCCTTAACCGATTGATCCATGCGCCACCATATTATTCGGCGCCAATGCATTCTCAAACGATCAATGCAAAAAACACAGATAATACCACTAATTAAAAACAGTAAAACAAACAGGTATCCAATAAAGGCAGAGTTAAAAAAAACGGCGGCACTGAGCCAAAAAACACCATACCAAAGCAAGCCTCCAATTAAAACATAGGTCAGCAGGGCCGAAGTGTAAAATTCAACATGCTTTACGCGCCGGGCCATACGCCGCGCAATCCAAAATACAGGCACATGTATTACAAGTCCGGGCCAGGCAATACATCCCAAACTTATAATGGCAAACATGCTTTTCCAAAATGCGGTCGGATGCTCTGCCACGTCCTGTTCTAAAATCCCCAACCCTAAACAGGTTTTTGAGTACTCCGTTGCTGTTTGTTCAAGCCGTTCACGTGTATTTAAATCCAGGGCATTTAATGCGTTTGCCATTTGATGGCTTTTATCCCAAAACGCTTTGGGCGTTTTAAGTGTATTTGCATATAGTTTTTCCAATACCGGGAGTGTGTTTTGTTGCCGTGCATCGTCTACGTGCGTTACCAGCGGTAAAAGACTTTGGTGCATCGCCAGCATAAGTTCGTATTGTGCCTTTGCCGGCTGCTGCAAATACTGTTGCAGGTAGCGATTAACCTGTATAGGCTCGCCAACGTGGTACCAGAGGCCGCTTCTAAATCGGCAGGGGTCGGTATAATTAACACCTATTGGAATAATATCCAATTCTACTTTTCCCAAAGCTTGTTGGGCTAACAAAGCCAAGCGGGCCACACCTTTTTTAATGGGTTTTAAGCGGCGGTCCTGGATGCAAATGCCTTCTGCAAACACTATAACCTTTTGGCCTTTTTTTAGGGCTTCAATTACCTGGGTGTAAGAAGTATCGTTTTTTAAGAGGCCTTCTTTGCCTTGGTCTTGAATACGGTAAATGGGGATAATCCCCAGTTGGTTAAAAAAAAAGGCTGCCAGTGGATTTTTAAACACATCGCCGCGGGCCATGTAACGGGTTCGCAACGGAAAAAACACATAAGTAAAGGCAATTGGATCGGTAAAGGCACTGGGATGATTTAAAATTAAAAGGGCCGGACCGGGTTTAAAAACCCGCTCCAAGTTCATACCGCGGATGTAACGAAAAAAGAAAAAAAATACAAATGCCAGCGGATGTCGCAATAAATGCCAAATCATGTTCAGTGCAAATGTAA
>CAWUNH010000244.1:0-2904 GCA_963923435.1 uncultured bacterium | reverse complement strand
AAACCCGAACACTGGTTGAAACCATTTTTCAAACCGTTCAAAGGGAGCATCAGGTTTTGGTATGTGCACCCACCAATACCGCTCTGGATATTTTAACAGAGCGCCTGTTACATAAAAGGCTGCGTGTGCTGCGTTTGGGGCATCCGGCGCGCATCTCAGAAACGCTTTTATCCTCCAGTTTAGATGCTCAAGTCGAAGCGTCGGCCTATGGTAAAACCATTAAAGAATACCGTAAAATGGCCGAGGCCCATTTCCGTCAGGCTTCTAAATATTCTCGTTCGTACGGGCCTCAGCAGGCACGTCAAAAAACAGAGCATTATAACGAAGCCAAAGCGCTTTTAAAAGAAGCCCGCCAATTGGAACAACATGCCGTTTACGAACTTTTTAATTCGGCGCAAGTTATATGCTGCACACCGGTTACCAGCATGCATCACGGTTTATCTCGTCGAACCTTTAAAACCTTATTTGTTGATGAGGCCTCTCAAATTATGGAACCAATGGTATGGATTCCGCTGGTTCGTTGCGAGCGTTTAATTTTGGCAGGAGACCCTCATCAATTGCCTCCCCTGGTTCGGAGCGCTCAAGCCCAAATTCTATCAAACAGTATTTTAGATACCTGCATGCAGTTTAAAGAGGCCGCTTCTTTATTGCAAATTCAATACCGCATGCATAAAACCATAATGCAATACAGCAACCTGCATTTTTATTCAGGACGTTTGGAGGCAGATGTTAGCGTAGAAAACCATTCGCTCAACTTTGAAGATACTGATTGGAATACACCTTTGGTTTTTATCGATACCTCCGGTTGTGGATTTGAAGAATGGCAAAATCCGGAAACCCTCAGTTACAAAAATTGTGAAGAATCCCGGATTTTATGGAATCATTTAAAAGCCTTAAACAGTGCAGCCGAAACCTCCTCTGGCATTCCTCTACGGGTGGGCATTTTAACGCCCTACCGCCAACAACGCCAACAACTGCAAGAAGACTCCAAACATTACCAGCTAAACCACCTTATGCTGGAAGTTAAAACCATCGACGGATTTCAGGGGGACGAATGCGACGTTATCTATATAAGCTTGGTGCGAAATAACCCCACCGGCGAACTGGGTTTTTTAAACGATTTACGCAGGATGAACGTAGCACTTACTCGTGCCCGAAAAAAACTGGTTGTAATTGGAGACGGTGCAACGCTGGCCAGGCATCCCTTTTATAAATCCTGGATGGAATTTGCAGAAAATCAGGGACGGTTAGAATCCGCCTTTCAATGGATGTAACAAGTGTAATGGGCATAAAAAAAGAGGTCCGTAGGGACCTCTTTTTATTTACACATTAAAATGTATTATTGACGTATCAGGTTGGTTCGGTAAACCGCTTCTTGGTTATTACGTAACTGAAGGGTATAAACGCCCGGTTTTAGATGACTGATGTCAATCTGAGTGTTTGACGGAATGTTTTGACTCCAAACCGTTTGACCTAAAACGTTAAGAAGCTCCAATTCAAATACTCCGGTTTTGGCAATATTGATAGACAGCACGCCGTTGCTGGGATTTGGGAATAATTGTACATCCTTATCTGAAAGCGCATTTTGAATACCGGCACATGGTGAAACAACCAATTGAATGGTGTTTGTTCCAGAACAACCGGGTTGATTAGAACCTGTTAAAGAATATACGGTAGTAGAGGTGGGATTAACAGCCAATGTTGCGGTAGTAGCGCCTCCGCTCCAGGTATAATTGGATGCACCCGTTGCAGTAAGAGTTGCACTTTGTCCAACACAAATAGAGTTTGTTGAAGACGTGAGGGTGGTTGTTGGAGGTGTACAAACAGAAATGTTTACATTATCGATGTACATGTTGTTTCCGTAATCGGAAGTTGCAACAAACCGAACCAATACATTAGGATTGTTGTAGCCGGTTAATGTAACCGTTTCGTTTCGCCATTGGGTAGAGGTTGGTACAAAAGCAGCCGTTTGCGCCGCCTTGGTGGATAATGCTGAACCTGCTTTGCTGAACACGTTATTCCAGGTATTTCCGCAATCGGTGGACACTTCAACATCAAGCTGATCTTGTTCGCTCTGATACTGGCAATAGGCCACATCAAAACTTAAAATCGGAGCACCGGTTCCGCTTAAATTTAAGGGCGGAAAAATCAGGTAATCTTCGTCTCCGGTATTATCGTTATTATAAAAATCGTATTTAGAGGCCCCGGTTCCGAGTGGCGAAGTGGTTCCGTTAACTGTAGCGTTTTGAGACCAAGAAGCCCCACCGTCTAAATTAACCATACCCCATCCCGCAGGAGGAAATGCGGCTGTACTAAATGTTTCAACAACGGGACCTGCAACATATGAAGAAGCTAAATAAAAGGCTCCTGAAGTATAGTTGTTAGAATTGTTAACATCTCCGCCGCTTACGCTTATTATGCTGTAGGAAAACACATGGCCTCCGGTTGTTGCGGGTGTGTATGAGTTAAGAGCAATAGCCGTTGTGGCAGAACCTGCCAAATTACCGGACCAATTGTAATTGGGTTGAGCCACCCCATCAATAAAAGGCGTAATGGTCATGGCAGTGATGGCTACGGTTCCATTGTTACCAACTGTAATGGTAGGGATAAAACTGGCATTGCACGCCAATGTTGGTATGGTAACTGATAGGGCCTTGGCATCGTAATTCATGGGAGCTTTACCTGCACGTACTGCCTGTGCCACAAAGCGGTTTCCTTCATCCTGAATAAATCCTACAAAGGCAATTTCCGCTTTATCCCTTACATAGGAAGGTACGGGGCAGTTTAAGGTAAAGGTTTGAGACTGTCCTACGGTCCAGGTAGGAGCCATGGCAATACCGGTGCTTAAAGTAGGAAACGAACGGATGGCAACATCTTCAAAATCTTTTTCGCCGTTGGTGCCGG
>CAWUNH010000243.1:0-2924 GCA_963923435.1 uncultured bacterium | reverse complement strand
TGTTGGTATTCCTGTTCTTTTTCTTTCCATTTTTTTTCAGGGTCTTTTGCAGCCGCTATTTCCGATTTAAAAATAATTTCAGCGGCACCTTTGGCACCCATTACTGCAATTTCAGCACTGGGCCAGGCAAAATTCATATCGGCTCCAATATGCTTGCTGTTCATTACATCGTAAGCTCCGCCGTAGGCTTTTCGCGTAATTACGGTAATTCGCGGCACGGTTGCTTCTGAAAAAGCATATAAGAGTTTGGCCCCTTGGGTAATAATTGCGTTCCATTCTTGGTCGGTACCGGGTAAAAATCCGGGAACATCTTCCAATACCAACAGGGGAATGTTAAAACAATCGCAAAACCTAACAAAGCGGGCTGCTTTGGTAGATGCATGGATGTCCAAAACTCCGGCCAAAACGGCCGGTTGATTGGCAACAATACCAATACTTCGACCACCTAATCGGGCAAAGCCAACCACAATGTTTTCTGCAAATTGCCGATGCACCTCAAAAAAAGAATCCGAATCTACAAGTAATTGAATAACCTCTTTAATATCGTAGGGCTGATTGGGATTTTCCGGAATAATCCGGTTTAGTTCAGCTCGGATTTCCTGATCGGCTTGTAAGGAATACGGATGGATTTCTACCCCGTCCTCACAATTTTGAGGGATATAACTGAGCAATTGTTTTACCTGTTGAATGCATTCCACCTCATGAGCAGCTGTAAAATGGGTTACACCACTTTTTTGAGCATGCGTTGTGGCGCCTCCCAAAGCTTCGCTGCTAACGTCTTCATGTGTAACCGTTTTAACCACGTTGGGACCCGTTACAAACATATAAGAGGTGTGTTCAACCATAAAAATAAAATCGGTTATTGCAGGGCTGTAAACGGCTCCGCCTGCACAGGGCCCCATTATCAGGGATAATTGCGGAATAACACCACTGGCCCGAACGTTTCGATAAAAAATATCGGCGTATCCACCCAAGGAAACCACGCCTTCCTGAATTCGAGCACCGCCACTGTCGTTTAATCCAATAATGGGAGCCCCGTTTTTTAAGGCCAAATCCATTATTTTGCATATTTTTTCGGCATGGGTTTCGCTTAAACTGCCACCAAAAACAGTAAAATCTTGAGCGTACACAAAACACGGTTTTCCATTAACCGTACCATAACCGGTAACCACGCCATCGCCGTAAATTTTTTCACGTTCCATACCAAAGTCGGTACTTCGGTGCACCACAAGGGCACCAATTTCTTCAAAACTGCCCGTGTCCATTAGTAAATCAATCCGTTCTCGAGCAGTTAATTTTTTCTTTTTATGCTGGGATTCAATTCGTTTGAATCCACCGCCTTCTAAAGCTTTTTTATTTTTTTCGTGTAATTCTTTTATTTTTTCAATCATAAAAGGGCATAATTCATCACAAAGATGAACATTTATTAGCCATTTAAGACAGTCTTTTTAATAGGAATCACATGTTATATAATTTATATTATGTTAAATAATATAGTAAATAATCAAAAATGTGTATAAATAAATTTTAAACGTTTTTTACACTGGTACTTTGATTTACCTTACTGTAGGCAGGACACCGTTCGTGACTTTTGCAAGACGATACAAAGAAAAAACAGATGGCAATTATGGAGCTAACAATATATTTCATAGTTAAATGTATTAAATTGATTTTGAAATTAAAATTAATAATTTAAAAGTATCTAACAATCCCGTATTGAAAACATTGTACCTTTAAAAGAATGAAACAGCGTTTGGAAGGTACCGGAGTGGCGCTAGTAACTCCGTTTAAAAAAAACCTAGAAGTTGATCATGAGGCCTTAAAAAAAATATGCCAACATGTAATAAACGGTGGTGTTAATTATCTTGTTTTGCTTGGAACGACTGCAGAAACCGTTACATTGTCTGAAACGGAAAAGTTTGAAATCCTAGAAACGGTTGTATCCGAAGTTCAACAGAAAATTCCATTGGTTTTGGGTTGGGGCGGAAACAACACCCGTGCTATTTGTGAGAGTTTACATAAAATTCCAAAAAAACATTTTTCTGCAATTTTATCTGTAGCCCCCTACTATAATAAACCCAATCAGGAAGGCTATTTTCAGCACTACAAAGCCATTGCACAAGCAAGTCCGCTGCCGATCATTCTTTATAATGTTCCGGGCAGAACCGGCAGCAATGTACAAGCCGCAACGCAGCTTCGTCTTGCCCATCAGTTTAAAAACATTGTTGCAACAAAAGAGGCCAGCGGCAACCTCGAACAAATCATGTCCATTATACAAAATAAACCCAAATCGTTTGAGTTGATTAGCGGAGATGATAATTTAACATTGCCGGCTATTGCTGCCGGAGCCAGCGGAGTCATTTCCGTTTCAGCCAATGCTTTTCCATCTGAAATGAGTCGAATGGTACGGTTTGCATTAAATTCACAATTGCCAAAAGCACAGTTTTTACATTATAAACTTTTTAATTTTACACAACATCTTTTTGCCGATGGAAATCCAGGTGGTATCAAAATTGCGCTGGAAACATTGGGATTAGCTTCTTCCAAGCTCCGATTGCCACTGACTCCTCCTGTACCTGAAATTCAAAAAGCAATTAAAACCAGTATTAAATTAATGCAATCATGAGGACGCATGAAATCCTTAATACGCGGCAAATTCATCAAAAAATCAAACGTTTGGCGGTTGAAGTATTAGAGCATCATATTCAATCTAATTTACTGGTAATTATAGGAATACAAGGTAATGGTTATCTATTAGCCCAAAGGCTTTGCCAGGAACTTAAACAATTGTCTCCAGAAAAAACTACCGAACTTATAAAACTTTGCATAACAAAAACAAGCCCTCAATCAGAGCTTCGTTTAGAACCAGAATCGCAGCACCTGTCTCTTATACACATCTCCGAGCCCACGAGACGTAGAGGAAT
>CAWUNH010000242.1:0-2925 GCA_963923435.1 uncultured bacterium | reverse complement strand
TTGAATGCAGAATCCGGAACCGAAGCCTGGGTAAAAGAACTTCAGTCTATAAAAGAACCCATATTCAAAGATCTCATTCAAACGGCTAAAAAAGCCCATCGTATATTACAATTGCCGGCTGATCATGCACTGAGCCTGTGGGCGGAAGAATTGGTTAGCCGTTTTGAGGGGCACTACGGCAATCAGTTATACTCCGAAACTGCCCTTCGGGTAAATGTTGTAGAACCTGAGCTTCAAGCCGAAACGAAGTGCGACGGACGCGAACTTTTAAGAGATAATTTTAAAGCCTTGCTCGAACAATATCCCGAACTTTTAATTTTTGGAGAGGATGCCGGAAAAATAGGAGGTGTTAATCAGAGTTTAGAGGGTTTACAAACCATTTTTGGTGAACACCGGGTGTTTGATACCGGAATTCGCGAAGCAACCATTTTAGGGCAAGCCATAGGGCTGGCCATGCGCGGTCTGCGTCCCATAGCTGAAATTCAGTATTTGGATTATCTGCTGTATGCCCTGCAATTAATGAGCGACGATTTGGCAACCCTCCGATGGAGAACCTGTGGGCGACAGAAGGCACCGGTCATCATCAGTACCCGTGGCCACCGCCTGGAAGGCGTTTGGCACAGCGGCTCTCCCATGGGAATGATCGTGAATGCCTGCCGCGGAATTTATGTTTGTGTTCCCCGTTCAATGCAAAAAGCGGCTGGTTTTTACAATACCCTTTTACAGGCCGATGAACCGGCTCTGGTGGTAGAGCCTTTAAACGGTTACCGCTTAAAAGAAGCAAAACCCAGCAATCCAGGTCAATTTACCACTCCCTTAGGTATTTGTGAAGTACTTCAGGAAGGGACGCACATTACCTTGGTAACATACGGTTCCTGTATTCGTGTAGCCCAGGAGGCAATGCGCATGTTATCTGAACGGAACATTGAGGTTGAATTGATAGATATTCAGACTTTAATACCATTGGATTTAACCTCGGTTATTTTACAATCGCTTAAAAAAACAAGCCGCCTTTGTATTTTAGACGAAGATGTTCCCGGTGGGGCATCGGCCTATATTTTTGAACAGCTGCAATCGCGGGATAACATTTACACGTTGTTGGATTCAGCACCCTTGTTTATAACATCTAAATCCCACCGTCCTGCCTATGGGAGTGATGGCGATTATTTTAGCAAGCCCAATGCCGAGATGGTTTTTGAACGTCTTTACGGCCTAATGCACGAAAGCCACCCGTTGCAATACCCATAATATGCTCGGAAGTCCGCTTCACGAACATCATTTATTACGGTACACCATTGCCGAAGTACCTAACAGCCCTCATTTGGTGTTGCTTACTTTTTACGACGAATTTGAAAAGCGCGTTTTGGATATTGAATATACCCGGGTGCGGTTTGAAGATTTAATTATTCAATTGCAACAAGGGGCGGATTTGAATTTAGAGCATGTTTACATTAAAAACTTTTCCCTTTCCAGATACCGTCAAATTTTAAAACTGGATGAAGCAGCCCCGGTTGTTTTTAATACTATAAGTGCGAAGGGTTGTTTTTTTGACAGCGATACCGGAATTGATTTTAACGGTGCTGTATTTAACGGAAAAAAAACCAGTTTTGAAAATTGTGTTTTTTCAAATGGCTTTGTAGATTTTTCCAATACTGTTTTTAATTCGGAGGAAATAAGCTTTAGAAAATCAAAATTTGGAAGTGGCAGTACGAGTTTTCGTTCTGCAAAATTTAAAGAGGGGCGGTTAAATTTTAACCATGTAAATTTTGGTACAGGTAATACGGTTTTTGTAGACGTTCATTTTTTAGATTGTTTTGTTGAGTTTAAAGGAACCTATTTTGGAGACGGAAATTTGGATTTTAAATTTTCAAAATTTAACAAGGGATCGGTTTCCTTTGAGCGGGCCTCTTTTAGTAAAGGTCGAAAAGACTTTAAAAACGTTGAATTTGGTAGGGGTAGAGTGGATTTTAGAAAAGTTCAGTTTAATGACGGGGATGTAATTTTTGAAGGAGCTGAATTTAATTCAGAAAAAATATCCTTTCGGGGTTCGGTATTTGGTTGTGGGGCCAAAAAATTTGATCAAAGTAAAGCGCCTGGGTCTTTGTTGCTCATGGATCAGGTTGAATTAGGCCAGGGAACCTTAAGTTTTTACGATTCCGAGTGGGGCACACTACAGCTTCAATCCATACAATTTAATGTACTGGCCGATTTAAGATGCAAGCACTGTAAATCCTTACGTTTAAGCGATTCGATTATCCGAGATATAATGGAATTGCCTTCACCGGATTTTGTTGGAATGGAGGAACTGGATTTAAAGGGTATACGAATTCTGGGACGTTTATTTGTAACTTGGAGTAAGCACCTTAAAGCCTTAATATACAAGCCCGGTGCATACTCATTTCAAATAAAGGCAGAGCAATTTCGTGTGTTAAAAGAAAACTTTAGAGCCAATGGACAATACGACGATGAAGATGCCGCTTATTTGGAATTCAGGCGATGTATTGAAAAACAAAAATTGGCCATTGTTTCTGAGAAAGGGTATGCTCGTGTTTTTTCAAAATTAGGGTATTTATGGCGTTGGTTTATTTTTGATCAAATCGGACGCTATGCCACCAATCCCATGCGTGTTCTATCCCATGCTTTGGGTACCGTGATTGGTTTTGCTGTTGTGTACTGGTTTACGGCGCATTTTGCACCATTTTTGGGTAAGGTTGGATCTACACTGCCCGAGTCTTTAAATCAAAGCAGTCATTTTTTAAACAGCCTTTATTACAGCGCCATAACTTTTTTTACAGTAGGCTACGGTGATTATTTTGCTGTTGGTTGGCTTAAGGGGGTAGCCGCGCTGGAAGGGTTTTGCGGTGTTTTTTTAATGAGTTATTTTACCGTAGCTTTTGTAAGAAAAATTTTACGCTAATTAAACTG
>CAWUNH010000241.1:0-2941 GCA_963923435.1 uncultured bacterium | reverse complement strand
AGCATGTTTTTAAACGGTTATTTTTCCTACTTTAAATGGATAGGGTTAAGCCTTAGCCTGTTTTTAACCTTCAATTATTCTGCACAAATTCAGGTTCAAAATTATACGGCTTGTCCAAATCAAGTGGTTACGGTAACGGCAACCTGGCCCAATGTTGGTAATGTGAGTTACAATTTAACAGTACCCAACGGCGGCAGCCCCGCCTCGGGAGCCCTTGCGTCTAATGTGTTTACTATTTCGCATTCCAGTCAAATTTTAGGTAATTTTCAATTTACCCTAAACGGTGTAGGTACCAGTTTACAGGGACAGGTAAGCAACTCGGTTACTATAAATTTAACCATTGTACCGCCAGCCCCGCTTTCTCTGACCAATCAAATAAACTATTGCGCCGGTTCTACAGCCACCATTACAGCACCCCCGGGCGGACTGTTTTATAATATTAACAGCACTTGTTTCAGTGCCAATAACTTGCAAAGCAATGTTATTTTAATTCCCAATTTATCGGCCATTAATAATTGCACCTATTTAATTACTTCTGCGGGCAGTTGCACAGCTACAGGCATTACCACCATCAATGTCTCTCCGGTGACGCCCATAACGGTGAATCAGCCCAGTAACGTTTGTCAAAACGGAACGGTTCAATTAACGGCCAATCTTCCCGGTGGGGTAAACTACCAATGGTACGATCCTTACGGCACGCCATTGGGTACGAATGTTTCCAATGTGTTGTTAAACGGGGTTACGCCCAATAATTCCGGCAGTTATACTGTTACCGCCAATTTGCCGTTTAACAATATTTTTTGCCCCAGAACTGCTGTAACACAGGTCAGTGTGGTGGCAACCAATTCTATAAACGTTTCGGCCTCTCCCTCTACTGTATTGTGTCAGGGCGATAAACTATCCTTTAATGCCGGAGCCTCGGGAGCCTTTGGATGGTCATGGTCGGGTCCTCAAAGTTTTAATGCCTCCATTGCCAATCCAACCATTAATCCGGCACTTCCTTTAAATTCGGGTGTTTATTCGGTTACGGCCCTCTTTACCAATAATGTAATTACCTGTCCCCGAACGGCCCAAATCACCGTTTCGGTAATTAGCGTTAACAGTCCGGTTATTACGCTAGTACCCAGTATTTGTCAAAACAGCACTTTAAGTTTAAGTGCCGCTGCTACCGGAGCATCCGCGTTTAATTGGTACGGCCCGAATAATTTTTCCTCCAACAGTACCAACACGGTTTTATCAAATGTTCAAACCAATGCTTCGGGTATTTATTACGTTTCTGCAATATTTAGTCAAAATTCCACAACCTGCGCTGCCACCAGTTCGGCCCAGCTGAATGTAGTACCGGTAAATACCATTTCCATCATACCAACCCAGCCGGTTTGTACCCCCAATAACGCCTTTTTACAAGCCTCTGCACTGGGTGCCAATCAGTTTGTTTGGACAGGTCCCAACGGTTTTAATGCTCCTGGTCCCAATGCAACCGTTTATTATCCAACGCCCACAGCCACGGGCATTTATACTGTAACCGCCTTTTTTGTGGGAAACAACATTACGTGTTCCAATACCAATACAACCTTGCTTACGGTAAATCCGGTGTTAACTTTTAGTTTAATTAATCGGCAACAGGCCTGTTACAATACCTCTTTAGTGGTTAACGGTCCCCCGGGTGCAACAGGCTATACCTGGACCAGCAGTAACGGATTTACATCCAACGTAAAAGACATTACAATACCTGTTACTCAACCCAGTCAATCCGGAACCTACACGCTTAATGTTTCCCTGGGTCCTTGTGTAACTTCAGCAAGTACCACCATTGATATTTTAACACCCATTGAATTTACTCTAAGACCCTTTGACCGCACAGTTTGTTCAGGCGATACCGTTTACCTGGACATTGCTGCTTCCGGGGGCAGTCAAAACTATGCCTATACCTGGAGCCCAGCCGTATACATCGGAAATCCCATTGGGCCTCAAAAAGTTGCGATCCCTTTGTCTTCGGTAAATTACAATGTTATGGCATTTGACATTGCCTGCCCGGGGTATACCATATCACACTCTTTTGATGTAAAGGTAAATCAACCTCCTAAGCCTAAATTTTCAATAGACAAAGCCTACGGCTGTCAACCCCATTGCATGTTTTTAAACAGTAAAACCGGCAAAGAGGCGGCAATTGTGATGTACGACTTTGGCGGCATACGAAAAATACAACAGGACAGTTTTCAATACTGTTTGGACGAACCGGGTGTATTTGCCCTTAAAATTGCCACTACCGGAACCAATGGATGTTCGGGTGTGTTTGATTTTCCTGCCTCCATTGAAGTGTATCCAAATCCGGGTTCTTCCATAACCTGGACACCAGAAAAACCCACTACAACCGACATTGTCGAGTTTAAACCCGTTCATTCTGTAAATCCGGTCATTCGCAATGCATGGACCTTTACCGGAGGAAGCCCCACCGTTTTAGATACTACCTACGATTACAGTGTTGGGTTTGATACAACAAACTATATGTATCCCACGCGAAACTACAACCTGCCCGGACGCTACCAGGTAATTTTGGTTTCGGAAAATGAAAACGGATGCAGAGACACCGTGGTTGATTATGTTGAAGTAATTGACGATTTCAGGGTATACATTCCAAATAGTTTTACACCCAACGGAGATCAAATCAACGATATGTTTAAAGTTACCGGATCAGCCATTAAGTCGGAAGGATTTTTGATGGAAATTTTTGATCGCAACGGCAATCGAATATACATGACCCGTGATTTGGAATGGGGTTGGAACGGATTGGTTGCCGGAAATCCAATGGAGGAGGGTACCTATATTTACAAAATTAAACTGGTGGGCATGAACGGTGTTGGGCGTAGAGAGTATACGGGACACGTCTTATTGATGAAATAGAAATTTCTTAACAAGTTTACAATTTGATGGATTTGCT
>CAWUNH010000240.1:0-2951 GCA_963923435.1 uncultured bacterium | reverse complement strand
GGTCCAGTATTTTTTTGCAATTTTTTTTACTGTCGTCGCAAATTAAAATGGGGCAGTTTAAATTTAATTTTGAAAACGAGTTTAAAAGCCTCATTAAGGAAGCGGTTCTTTCAAAAGTTTTAACTATGATGGTAAGTTCTTCCATTTACAGATTTAAATATCGCCTATGGGTTTAAATTCAATTTGTTTGGTAACAACAGCCAATAGTCCGTATGCAATTACCGCAGAAAAAACCTGTAACCAAATATTATCAAAGAGTAATTGACAAAGCACAATGGCAAGCAGGCTGTTTAAAAACATCCAAAAACAGTTTTTATAATTTAGTTTTATAATTTCCTGTTTCATAAATACAGCGTAAAGTAAAGCCTGTATTAGGGTGGCAATTAAAAATGAAAGTGCCGCACCGTTGGAGCCGTACATGGGAATTAAAATTAAATTTAATGCAATATTTAATGTGGCAACACTTAAGGTAATCATAAAAATAGCCCTGATTTGTCCCTGAGCAAAGCCCATGCTCCATAAATAATTTATAATGGCGTGCAGGGGAACGCATGCGGCAAGCATTCGGTAGCATAGCTCATCCGTTTTGCCGTATTTGTTATCGGTAAAAAAATCCATTAAAGGACTCCAGCAACTTACTAAAACAATAGGAATTAAACTAACTATAAAAAGCTCCCATTTAAAAAAATGCTGTACCGATTTGGCCGATTCAATGCTTATGCCTTCGTTCGAATTAAACAGTTTTGTAAAACGGGTCAATAAAATTGGACCGATTATAATAAGCGGCAATTTCGAAGATTCGTACATCCGATAGGCAAAACTGTATTCTGCAGTTATCCAAGAACTGCTTAATAATCCTAATAAAATCCAATCCATTCGGGCAAGTGCAGAATCAAACAGCACCACCCCCAGTTGCGGCAATGATTCTCGAATAAATTTTAAATACGTTGGAGGGTGCCACACCGGTAAAATTATACTTTGAACTTGTTTCGAAATAAACACATAACCTAAAACCCATTCGGATACATTGGCAAAAAGGTAACCTAAAATCAATTGATTTAAAGTAAAGCCTCCCCAAAAAGAGCAAATCAATACAAAACCCAGTTTTATACCGTTGGTAACAAGCGCAATCCATGCCAGTGCTTTGTAAGCCTCAAAACCCATCATGCTTAATCGAAAGGTACTGCTGATGGTTAACAACACCAGGCTTATGGATACTAAATTAAATGCCGGATGCTCTTGGGTAAAGGATTGTTTCCAGATGTTTATCAGTAAAACCATAACCAAGATGCAAATACCGCTGGCCAGGGTGTGAAAAAAATGAAGTTTAATAAAATGTTCGGGAGTGTCTTTAAGCGCAATTTTTCGAACAAAAATTACATCCAGCCCCAAGGAGGCAACAGTTAACAGGGTGCTTGAAACGGCCATGGACCAATTAAAATCACCAAATTCGGTTTTGCTTAAATATCTGGAGCTTAAATAAAAAAGAATCAGGCCGGTGAGTTGTGTAATAAAAATTTGGGCCGAATTAGCCGAAATGTCTACAAATAATCTGTTCTTTCGAATGCTGTTAAACATTTTAATTTGCGTTTAGGCAAACATGCTCAATAAAAATACAGCCTAATTGCAAACCCAAACTTGAAAATAATCACTAACAAATAACACTCCAATGTTATTAAAAACCTCCCGTTTAAGTAAGCTGTGGCATGTAGGTCGTTTATTCGACAGCACAATGGCAGTATAAAATCAAATTGTTTAACCGACACACGCTTTTGCTTGGATTATCGCGTCCTGCTTTTTAAAATCAATACCCCCGGGCAGGTTTGAGAGCTGTTGTTTGAAAATAAATCTTACACGACAACTTAAACCGACAAATCAAACGGCCGCGAATTTGGCCAAAAGAGGTAATCGTTTAAATAAATGCTGGCTGGAGTCCAAAGGGTTAAATGCAATTCATTTACCACTTGGTATTGAATGGGTTTTTCGCGGTGCAAAATGCGGTATGCAGTATATTGTAAATCTTTAAAAATCTGAAGCAGTGCCCGTGCACGATCCTGCATTACTGGCAAACTGGCTTGGTCGTGTGCATCCAGTATTTCGCAAACGACCGCTGCCTGATGGTGTTTTAAAAATTGAACCATGCCTTCAATTACATTTAATTCGGCGCCTTCAACATCAATTTTAATACAGCCCACCGATTTAAATTCATCGGCCAAATCGTCCATTTTAAATAATGGAATGTAGTGCTGATCTTCCGATGCGTAATACCCTGGGCGTAATTCCTTAATCATGGTGCCGGCCGAATCTGCCGCATGCTTAATAAAAAAATGACCCAGCTGGTTTTTGGAGGATAAGCCAACAGGAATAATATGGGTTGATTTAAATTGATTGGCCGAAATTAATGCGTTTAAATAATGTACACAGGAAGGATTGGGTTCAAATCCCCAGTAGGGTTGTGCGGAAACGGACCGAAACTGCAGCAGGGTTTGGCCAACATTTACCCCAATATCTATAAACCCACTGGTATCCGTTAAACGCATCGAAGTAAAAAAATCCAGCATCCAGGTATCCGATTGTTTTAAATTCGCACGACCCATGTTTTGTATTACTGGAATTTTAAAAGCAGTTTTGCCTACCCTTACGGTTTGGGTATAATTTAGTTTTGATAAAAGGGTTTTAAGCCAGCGTTTAAAAAGCATAGTTTAAAGTTAAATCAATTTATGCAAAGCGTAACAATGGGTTATTTCAGTGGGTATTTTTACATTTACGCCATCAAGTATGTCCGAACGGCCCAGCAACCCCTCTAAAACAATTATTACCACGCTGAATGCCAAATACATTCATACCAATTTAGCCATCCGGCTACTGTATCAATTAAATAAAAACCGGGTTGAACATTTGTATTGGAAAGAATTTACCATTAAGCAGCCCATCCAAGATATTGTTAACAG
>CAWUNH010000239.1:0-2952 GCA_963923435.1 uncultured bacterium | reverse complement strand
AATAGCAAGGGGGTATTCTTTGAGTTCTTCCTTATAAATTAATCCCAGTTCATAATAGGATTTAATCATAGTGCGGGTTCCCAATTCCATTAAACTATCGTTTAAAGGCAGTTTTTTAATACAATCCTCAATGGCGCTTTCTAAATTAAATTCTTTGGGTTTATTTTTTTGGGTGGGTTCTGTGTTTTCCTCAATGTCTCTTATTTGAATGGATTTATTGCTGCGCCTCCAGTTGGGTTCCAAGGGACGATTGCCCCATTTTTTTGAAAAATCTGCAATTCCAAGAGCAACGGTATTGGGGTTGTAAAAATAAAAAGTCCCGTTATTGGCTGTTAGTGCGCCAGCACCGTTAAAAGGATTGGCGCCAAGGGTATTTTGTTTTTGAGCCAGAGCATCGGCCTGATCCTGAGCTTCCTTTAATTTTTTTTGCTGTTCCAGTAAAACCTTTGTTATAAAAGCTTTTTGCTCGGCTTCGGACATTTTTGCTATGCGCTGTAAACTATCGGTTTCTTCAATTAAATGGGTATGGTAAATAATTTGTTTAAGTGTTTTTTTTCTAAGCGAGGCAGTCATAAAATCCGGATGGGTTTTGGATAGTAACTGAACTGTACTGTCGTAATAAAATCCGGCGCTGATGTAATTTTTGGCTTTAAAATAATACGAACCCAATTTCATATAGGACAGGGCTTTTTGATTGGCATTTTGGGTGCTGGACCGTATGGATTTATTAAACCAAGCCAAGGCTTCTAAATCATGTTGTTCGCGTTCTTCCAGCAAGCCTAGTGTATAGTACAACACATCGGCATAATCTGAATTTTTTTGTTCGGCAATCATTCGAAGCAGTTTCTTTTTGGTTCGGCTGAGTATAACTTTTGATGCCGTGGGCATTCGCGTTAAACGCATGGTGGTATAAAACTCCAGTTCAAAACTGGGCTTTAAAGTCAGGGTTTTTTCGTATTGACGGGTTGCTTGCTGCAAATTTCCCAATTGTTCAAACAACTGTCCAGAAATAAAAGACAGGCGGGCCGGTGAATAGGCCAGACCTTTTGGACTAAAAAATTTTCTTCGCACACCGGCTTTTTGCAGTTGTTTGGCCGCTTCTTCTGTTTGATTACGTTTAAGGTAAAACTCTGCCAATAAAATCGGAACCATTTCTTTTAAGGTTCCCGGCAAACGTTTTGCAGATTTTAATTGATTTAAAAAGGGTTCGGCCGATACTGTAGATCCTAATTCATGATAGGCCCTGCAAATCCAAAACATGGCCCAGTATCGGTCTTCCGAATGGGTGTAGGTGCGTATAACGTAATCAAAATTTTCAATGGCCGAAAACAATTCGTGTTTATACAAATGGGCTATACCAATGTTTATCCAATTGTTGTCAATCCATTTACCGGCATCGGGAATTTCTTGTCCTTCTTCATTTTTAATAGTATGACGCTGAATGCATACCGATGATTTTTTTATGGTTTTATCAAATTCTGGAAAGGTGGTTTTAGCAGCCTCTTTTGTAGGAAAAATAAAAATCGGAAGTACTTGTTCGTAAATCTCCTTGTGATTTTTTTCAATTTTATATATTCCATCGTTAATGTTTTCACACGAATAGTAGTACCCGTTAAAACGATTGGTAAGGTTATGAAAACCTCGGTGTATAAACGTATTTTTTTGAGTACTGCAAGAAATCAGCCACATTGAAAAGAAAATAAAGGCCCATTTTTGCATTTTCATAGGTATTAACGATACCGATATGGTTTTAGTATTAAAAAGCCGAATAATCCGTTAAGCTTGAAAAAGCCTTAAGGCGGGATTTAAATTCCAATTCGGTAAGCGTCATTAGCCGTTGGGTACCAAAAGCCTCCACGGTAAAACTGGCCAAAGCGCTGCCTGCAATCAGGGCCTGTTTCATGGTATTAAAATCAACTTGATTTTTAGATTCTAAAAAACCAATAAAACCGCCTGCAAAGCTGTCACCGGCACCGGTAGGGTCAAAAACCTCCTCCAGGGGTAATGCAGGTGCAAAAAACATTTGTTCGCTGTTAAATAAAAGAGCCCCGTGTTCCCCCTTTTTAATAATCAGTGTTTTGGGACCCATCTGTAAAATTTGTCGGGCCGCTTTTGCCAGCGCATACTCTCCACTTAACTGACGGGCCTCGCTGTCGTTAATGGTTAATACATCCACGTATTTTAAATTTTCTACTAAATCTGCCAGGGCAGTATCCATCCAAAAATTCATGGTATCCAATACCACCAGTTTTGGGCGATGCACCATTTGATCCAAAACTTGTTTTTGAATACGCGGCATTAAATTTCCAAGCATTAAATATTCGGCCTGACGAGCCGATTCTGGCACAACAGGGTTAAAGTTGGCTAATACATTTAACTGGGTGTCCAGGGTGTCTCGGCTGTTAAGATCGTTGTGGTAACGTCCGCTCCAAAAAAAAGATTTTTCGCCTTGTTTTATTTGAATTCCTTTGGTATTAACCCCTCTGGATTCCAGTTCTTTTAAAAATTCAAGCGGAAAATCATCGCCTACCACCGATACCATATCAATGTTGCGGGTAAATTGCGATGCCGCAAGTGCAATGTAGCTGGCTGCTCCACCTACAATTTTATCGGTTTTTCCGAAGGGGGTTTCAATAGCATCAAAGGCTACAGTCCCAATTACCAGTAAACTCATATTTTTTTACAAATTTATTGTTTATTTAGAAAATGAAAGGTAGTTTTGCAAACCTAATCAGATTCCTCCTTAGCTCAGCTGGTTAGAGCACATGACTGTTAATCATGGGGTCCCTGGTTCGAGCCCAGGAGGGGGAGCAGATTAAAGATAAAAGGGTTATACTGGAAGAGTGTAACCCTTTTTTTATTAGCAATAACTAACACCTGTCATTTACCACATCATCCTTAAACTGAAGTAACTGTTTCTTCATTTCTTTAATCTCCTTCATTTTTTGTTCT
>CAWUNH010000238.1:0-2953 GCA_963923435.1 uncultured bacterium | reverse complement strand
TTAAGTAAAATATCAAAAAGTAAAAAGAAACCATCTCCTTCTAAACGAAAAAAGAATAAATAATTCACCCGCTATTTTATAGGATTAATTCGGTTTAAGTAAAAAGATAACATATTTAATTAGGGTGGTATAATTATTTTAAAAACAATGCGGGTAGTTTTTCAAAAATGGCATAGGTCATTTGAGCATCCATTCCGCAGTATGCCTCAAGTTGATTTTTTGTGATTTCTTTTAAAATAGGATTGGTTTCTTGGCGGTATGTATTAAATGCTATTAAAGCATCTATACCGTTTTTAAGAATATCGGATTCCGGTATTTCAGGATTTAAGACGCGGGATATAGATTTTAAATTAAACTGATGTTGAAATTGGGGATGGTAAACATGAGCCTCTTTAAACAATTCAAACACATCTCTAAATTTATCAATAAGATTATAACAGGCCTGTTTTAAATCGGGATACAAACCGGCTATAGTTTGAAGGGTAAGGGTTTCAAGGGTTTTATCAAAAACCAATATACTGGCAAAGGGTTCTGTTAATTTTAACAGCTGGCATGTAAAGGCATACCGCTGATCGGTTTCGGTATGGTCCACAAAAGCACATTGTAATCCTTGTGAATGGCTATACACTGCAGCTAAAAAGGGAATGCTTTCCCAAGGTCCAGTAGCTTGAATTTCCGGCAGAGGACTGGTCCAGGTTTCAAGGTCCATTGAAGCTACTGGTAAGGCAATGCCTTGCTTCCAAAGATGGTAAAAATCAGTATCCAAATGCCAGGACTGTTTTTGTATGGCCCATCGAATACGTTGGTATTTGGCAGGAAGTTCGTTAATGGGAAGGTCTGTAAAATCGAAGTATTTTTTTTGATTCCAGGATTCCAATACTTCTTGCGACATTTGAGGAATTGGTATTCCATGCTGACTTTTTTGAGGGTTGCAATGGTTGAAAAAATCACATTTATACGGCTTTATGCAATGTTTTCCGGGAAGCAGGGTGGGAGCCTGGCTGGATTCTAATACCCTATGACCCGATGCAACATCTTGTTCTGTGCTTAAATTTTGGCTAGGTTCTTCCTGCAGTGGATAAATTTTAAAATACGACTTTAAATCCAATGCCCCATTTAATCGATACTGGGGGTTTATGCCGATTAAATGCATTTTTACAGGTTGCTTAAAAACCTGTTTTAAAACCCAAAATTGTAGTTGAGCGTCGCTTAAATAAGTTTCGGTAATACGGGTACTGCTTTTAACTTCGTAGGCAAGTAGTTCTGTACCGGTATGTACCAGGATGTCCACCATTACCAACAGACCTTTGCATTCAAACGTAGCTTCGTACAATACCCTTTGGTTTTGAGTAAGCAGTTGCTGGGTTAATTGTAAACGATCGGAATTGGTACGGGCCTGTTTGGATACATCTATTCCGCCTGGAAACAATTGATGCGCAAGCAATCCTATTTGATTGCCCTGCAAAAATCGATGCTTGAGTTCGGGGGCAATAGGATCTCGCAGCTGGGGTTTATGTACGTGTAAATAAAGGGCTTTGGCACATTGTTTAAATTTTAATAAGGTGGTTTTACTTAATAAATAGCGGCCAGGGTTCATCGTGCTTGTTTAGATTAAAACCATTACTTTTGAAATTCTATGAGTTCAACCAACGAAGGAAGGCAGATTATTTTCAGCATGGTTAACGTGTCAAAAATTCATCCGCCTCAAAAACAGGTATTAAAAGATATTTATATTTCATTTTATTACGGTGCCAAAATAGGGGTTTTAGGCTTAAATGGTTCTGGAAAATCAACGCTGTTAAAAATTATTGCCGGCTTAGACAAAGATTATTTAGGCGAAATTCATCAAAGTCCGGGTTACCGGTTTGGAATTTTAGAGCAAGAACCGGCTCTGGACCAGTCCAAAACAGTTATTGATATTGTTCGGGAAGGCGTAGCGCAATACACCCAAATATTAACGGAGTTTGAAGCGGTTAATAACGGATTTTCAGATGAATCGGTTTTATCGGATCCGGATAAAATGGATAAACTCATTAACCGGCAAGCCCAGTTGCAGGAATTGATCGATCAGCACGATTTATGGAATTTAGACAGCCGTTTGGAACGCGCAATGGAAGCCCTGCGTTGTCCAGAATCTCAAACCCCTGTAGCAATATTGTCCGGTGGAGAACGCCGTCGGGTTGCTCTGTGCAGACTTTTATTGCAGCAACCGGATGTTTTATTATTGGACGAACCCACCAATCATTTGGATGCAGAAAGTGTAGATTGGCTGGAACAACATTTAAAACAATATCCAGGAACCGTTATTGCGGTAACACACGACCGCTATTTTTTAGATAATGTTGCCGGCTGGATTCTTGAATTGGACCGCGGGGAGGGAATTCCCTGGAAAGGAAATTACTCCAGCTGGTTGGAACAAAAACAAGAACGTCTTAAACAAGAAGAAAAATCTGAGAGCAAACGCCAAAAAACCCTGGCCCGAGAATTGGAATGGGTCCGGCAAGGGGTAAAAGGCCGAGGGGTAAAACAAAAAGCCCGTTTGAGCAACTATGAAAAACTATTAAATGAGGACGTAAAATCTAAAGAGGAACGCTTGGAATTATTTATTCCCAATGGTCCGCGGCTTGGAAACGAGGTTATTGAAGCTCAAAATGTATCCAAGGCTTTTGGAGATCGTCTTTTGTACGAAAACCTTCAGTTTAAATTGCCTCCGGCTGGTATTGTAGGTATAATTGGTCCCAACGGGGCTGGAAAAACAACCTTGTTTCGCATGATTTTGGGTGAAGAAACACCCAGCAGTGGCACTTTTAAAATTGGTGAAACTGTAAAAGTGAGCTATGTGGATCAAACCCATAAAGAACTCAATCCCGAAAAAACAGTTTTTGACGTTATCAGTGGAGGTTTAGACCTGTCTCTTATACACATCTGACGCTGCCGACGAAGGCTTAGGTGT
>CAWUNH010000237.1:0-2967 GCA_963923435.1 uncultured bacterium | reverse complement strand
GTTCTACCTTGTGGAATTTTAATCAGGATGCTCAGGAATTAACCATTAAAACCTACCAGGAAAACAACGAAGAACAAAATCCGGCAAAAATGTTTACCATGTATGAAACCGGATACAAATACAAATACAGCGGCACTCAAACGTTGGGCGGAGTCGTTTGTGATTTAATTGATTTGTATCCTACCATTAAACCGGAACGAAAAAAATTTCACACCGTTAAAATGTGGGTAGATTCCAAAAAAAAGCAAATCAAACAACTTAAACTTATAATGAAAGACGGCAGTATTCAGGTTTTTGAAATGCAAAAACTTGAATCTAATTTAAATTTGGCCGATGCTGTTTTTACATACGACACCAAAGGTTTAAAGCCCGATCAAATTAATGACGAGCGCGACTGATTCCATTCGTGCCTTATACATCACTGAATTTTGGCCCAACGCCCAATTATCTGCAGCAGGGCGGCGCCACGAGCAAATTGTTCGCATATTGCAAAACATGGGATGCTTGGTGTGCTGTGCTTCTACGGCACAAAATACACATGAAACGCACACAAAAGACAATTCTTATCAAACATTAGCCCTAACACTTAATACCCAAGAATCCGAAGCATCAATTGTTTCATATAACCCCAATCTGGTTGTATTTGACCGGTTTTTGCAAGAAGAAAAATGGGGTTGGATCTTTGATACCCATTTGCCTTCCTGCATTAAAATAACCGATACCAGTGATTTTTATTCGCTTCGAAGCTCGCGAGAAAAAGCACTTTTATTAAACCGACCCTGGGTTATTGAAGATTTAATTCAAGATTCTCATTTGTACAGAGAATTAAGCAGTTTGTACAAATCCGATTTAAGTTTAATTATTTCAGAATTTGAATGGACTGTTTTGCAAAAGATTCTTGATTTTAAAACACCTTCTTTGCTTCATGTTCCATTTCAAGTAACTGCCTCCGAAATATTAACTCCTGTACAACGCCCCCATTGGAGTCAACGAAAACATTTGGTTTTTGTGGGACAGTACCGGCACCGTCCCAATGTAGATTGCATCAATTACATCCAGTCTGAACTTTGGCCCGAATTAATATCCCTATTGCCCGATTTGGAACTTCATATTTATGGAGCCGGGTTTCCTTCAGAATTTGTTCATCGCTACAACGCACGTTATAAATCGCTCCAAATTAAAGGTCCCATCAAAGATCTGCACAATACCCTCGCACGTTACCGTTTGCTTTTTGCGCCCCTTCGGTTTGGGGCAGGTCAAAAGGGCAAATTTATAGATGCCTTTTGCACCTATACACCAGTTGTAACAAGCTCCTTGGGTGCAGAGGGAATGTGGAATTTGGAAGAATTATCCAATAGCATAGCAGATTCGTCCCATGAACTCATTCAAAGGGTCCTTAGCTTGTATTCAAATTCTCATAACTGGGATTGCACACAGGACCAAATTCATGCCCTTCTGCAACGTTTTCAATCCTCTCAATACGAAGACACTTTAAAACATCATTTGTTAAATTTAATGCAGTCTCCCCAAAAGCGGTCGGGTGCACAAATAATAGGCGCGCTGCTCAAACAAAACGCCTACCAGGCACAACGCTATAAATACAAGTACATTCAGGAAAAAACGAAAAAATAAGATTTACCCCCCCCTTTTTTTAGGGTTTGTTCTTAAAAATTGATACTTTTTTAATAATACCCCCCCTTTTTTGGTACTTTTGTTCAAAATTATTTAAAATGCACACCCGTCGACAATTTGCCATGCAGGAGGTTATAAACCGTAAACCGGTTGAACCCCGTACCGAAAAAGCTCAAGTAAGCAATTATTTTGGAAAACATGTTTTTGGGCCGGATGCCATGCGTGAATTTCTCAGCGATGAAGGCTATAAGGCGGTTATGGAAGCCATGGAAAAAGGTGTTGCCATTGACCGCAAAGTAGCCGACCAGGTTGCAGCCTGCATGAAAGCCTGGGCGCAATCCAAAGGTGTAACCCATTATACCCATTGGTTTCAGCCCTTAACGGGAACCACTGCAGAAAAACACGACGGATTTTTTGAACCTTACGGAAACGGCCGCGCCATTGAGCGTTTTAGCGGCTCTCAATTGGTACAGCAAGAACCCGATGCTTCATCCTTTCCCAACGGCGGGGTTCGCAGCACATTTGAAGCACGTGGGTATACCGCCTGGGATCCTACCTCACCCGCTTTTATTTGGGGCGAAACACTTTGCGTTCCAACTATATTTGTGTCCTACACCGGAGAAGCACTGGATTATAAAACACCCCTGTTAAAATCCTTGCATGCGCTGGACCGCGAAGCAACGGCCGTGTGCCAGTATTTCGATAAAAACATAACCAAAGTTATAGGCACCCTGGGTTGGGAACAAGAGTATTTTTTAATTGATGCCGCTCTGTATAACATTCGCTACGATTTACAACAAACCGGACGAACCCTTTTTGGACATGCCCCGGCCAAAGGCCAGCAATTAGAAGATCATTATTGGGGTTCTATTCCGGAGCGTGTGCTGGCCTTTATGAAAGATTTTGAATACGAATCGCATTTACTGGGCATACCGGTTCGAACCCGACATAACGAAGTGGCACCGGCTCAATTTGAATGCGCTCCTGTGTTTGAAGAAATTAACATTGCTGTAGACCACAACCAGCTGCTCATGGATGTAATGGAAAAAGTGGCCATCCGTCATAATTTTAGAGTCCTGATGCATGAAAAACCTTATGCCGGAGTTAATGGATCGGGCAAGCACAACAATTGGAGTTTAGCCACCAATACCGGCAAAAACCTTTTGTCTCCGGGCAAAACACCCAAAACCAATCTTCAATTTTTAACTTTTTTCATAAATATTATCAAAGCCGTTCACGAACATGCAGATTTGTTACGCGCTTCTATTGCAAGTGCCAATAACGATCACCGACTTGGAGCCAATGAAGCGCCTCCGGCCATTATGAGTGTGTTTG
>CAWUNH010000236.1:0-2970 GCA_963923435.1 uncultured bacterium | reverse complement strand
GTATTAAGCCTGCCGCTAGCGTTCATCCTGAGCCAGGATCAAACTCTCCATTGTATAAAAAGTTTGTCCTCTTAAGATTCAAACTTACCTCTCGGTAAATCCTTCGCTTACGCTCATCATCTTAAGGAACGAATGTTGTCTGTATAGCAGCATTCTCTCTTAAGGGCTAGCAGGGAATCATACTCTCGTATAATCCCCGTTTGTGTGTTCGTTCGTGATTCCGATATCTCGCAATATCGTGAGTCTCTTACTACTTTTATTAGTCTATCAATCTGTCAATGAACGTCTATTAATAAAACTCCTGCATTAGCATTCGTCTCTCTAATATCCAATCTCTAATCCCCTGTCCCAACTTCTGTATCTGTACTTCAGGGGGGCGCAAAATTACATACCTTTTATACCATTTCCAAATATTTTAATTAAATTTTAAATAAAAGAGGTGTTTTGTGGCTTTATTCAGCCAAAAAGAACATTAAATTTGAACTTTTAACCACATGGAATACAATACTCAGTTAAATCCCCTGGTAATTCCCGAATATGGACGGACCATTCACAATATGATTGCCTATTGCTGCGAATTAAAAGACCGAAACGAACGGCTGCAGTGCGCCATGGCAATCGTACAGGTTATGGCACAATTAAACCCTCCCTTGCGCGATGTCGAAAACTTTCAACAAAAACTATGGGATCACATGATCATAATGTCGAATTTTCAGCTGGATGTGGACGGTCCTTATCCCAAACCGAAGCCGGACGCATTTTTAATTAAGCCAGAAAAACCCGAGTATCCTAAGGGGCGTATAAAATACAAACACTATGGAAAAACCATCGAAGAAATAATTGAAAAAGCCATAGACTATGAAGAAGGAGATGAAAAACAGGAACTGGCCCGACAAATTGCAAACCACTTAAAAAAATCCTACCTCAACTGGAATAAAGACAGCATTCACGACGAAGTGATTTTTAAAAATTTAACAGAAATATCCAAGGGCAAATTAAAATTGGATGAAACCACTCCGTTAAGTTCTCACCAGGAATTGCGTGGAAACAGTCCAGCGCCTAAAAAATTTTACAAAAATCACAAATTCAGAAACAAATTTAAAAACCGAAAATTTTAACCTATGGCCATTTTTGAAGTGCATGGCGGGCGCCAAATGAAGGGAGCGATAAGCCCTCAGGGTGCAAAAAATGAGGCTTTGCAGGTTATATGCGCGGTTTTACTTAGCAATGAACCCGTACAAATTTCAAACATACCTGAAATAGTAGACGTTTTAAAACTCATCGAACTGTTACAGGAACTGGGTGTCGAAGTAAAACAATTGAATCCTGGCGAATACGAATTTAAGGCCTCCGGGATTCAAATTGAGTACCTGGTTTCTCCCGAGTTTAAGAAAAAAGGAGGCAGTTTAAGGGGAAGCATGATGATTGTGGGGCCACTGCTGGCACGCTTCGGTAAAGCCTACATGCCTAAACCGGGAGGTGACAAGATAGGTCGTCGACGCGTTGATACGCATTTCTTTGGGTTCGAAAAATTGGGAGCAAAATTTAAATACCATGCAACGGAAGAGATTTTTGAAGTACAAGCAGATGCCCTAAAAGGACAATACATGCTGCTCGATGAAGCATCGGTGACCGGAACGGCAAATATTGTAATGGCCGCTGTGCTTGCTCAAGGCACAACCACCATTTACAATGCAGCCTGCGAACCCTATTTGCAACAATTGTGTACTATGTTAAACCGCATGGGCGCAAAAATTGAAGGCATTGGATCCAATCTGCTGACCATACACGGAGTTTCCAAGCTTAACGGTACAACGCACCGGATTTTGCCGGACATGATTGAAATTGGTTCATTTATTGGAATGGCAGCCGTTACGCAGTCTGAAATTACCATTAAAAATGTTGCTTATGAACAGTTGGGAATTATCCCGCACACGTTTAAACGAATGGGTATTCAAATGGAACTGCGCGGCGATGATTTGTTTTTGCCTGCAATGGATCATTACGAGATTGATACTTTTTTGGACGGATCGATATTAACCATCAGCGATGCAATTTGGCCCGGATTTACCCCGGATTTAATCAGTATTGCTTTGGTTACGGCTGTTCAGGCCAGAGGCAATGTGTTAATACATCAAAAAATGTTTGAAAGCCGTTTGTTTTTCGTGGATAAACTCATTGATATGGGGGCTCAAATTATTTTATGCGACCCGCACCGAGCGACCATTATGGGATTGGATCGAAAAGTGCAGTTAAAAGCCGTACAAATGGCGAGTCCTGATATTCGAGCCGGAGTTGCATTGTTAATAGCAGCCTTAAGTGCCAAAGGAAAAAGCACGATTTATAACATTCACCAAATTGACCGCGGCTATCAGCACATAGATACCCGTTTAAATGCCATTGGGGCCGAAATTTATAGAAAGTAATGAAACAAGGATTTTTCCTGGCAGCTTTCTTAATTTCATTGGTAATTCGATGTAATGCCCAAATTACAGGGTTACAATTAGGAAATAAAGCTCCTGAAATTACCATGCAAAATCCAGAGGGTGTCCTATTAAATTTAAAGGAATGGCAGGGTAAATTGGTATTAATAGATTTTTGGGCCAGTTGGTGTGCACCCTGCCGTAAATCCAATAAAAAACTGGCCGCCTTGTACCGTCAGTATATGAATAAACCCATAGGTAAAGCACAGGGGTTTGAGATTTTTTCAATTTCCTTAGACCATCAAATCAATGCTTGGAAATATGCCATTTCGAATGATGAACTTATTTGGAAGGGCCATGTTTCCGATTTAAAAGGATGGGAAAATGAAGCGGCAAAACGCTATCAAATTGAAGCTATCCCCTATAATATTTTAATTGATGAAAAAGGAATCATCATAGGGAAAAACCTCTCTGAGATGGAATTAATGCTGCTGCTTAAAGAGCGTCAGGAACAATCGGCTAACTGACATTTTTTCGTGTTTTAATA
>CAWUNH010000235.1:0-2989 GCA_963923435.1 uncultured bacterium | reverse complement strand
ACCTTTGTTGCAAATGCCTCGGTGTTTGTAAACAGCTTGCCAACTGTTAATTTAGTTAGCAGCACTGCAACTATTTGCCAAAACGGAGGACCCATTACTTTTACAGGATCTCCATCGGGTGGAACCTATTCCGGCACAGCGGTAAGCGGTGCTACCTTTAATCCCAACGGTGCAGGACCTGGAACCCATACCGTTTCCTATCAGGTTACGGGTAACAACGGTTGTAAAAACAAAGCAGTGGTTTCTTTAAGTGTATGGGCGGTTCCACAGGTTAGTTTTAGTATTTTAAACGGAAATACGGCATTAAGTTCCGCTACCGTGTGTGTGTCCTGGCCCAGTTTTAATTTGGTTGGCCAGCCTACGGGCGGTGTTTTTTCGGGTAATGGTATCAGTGGTGCGGTCTTTAGCCCCTCTACAGCCGGCATCGGAACCCAGAGCTTAATCTATACCTATACCGATGCCAATGGTTGCAGCGGTAGCAGCAGTCGGTCCATTAATGTGAGCGCATGCAGCGGATTAAACCTTACCGAAACACTGTCCTTAAGGGTGTTTCCACAACCCGCTAACGATTATATCGCAATTTCCTCAAACCTACCCCTTACTGAAATTCGTGTTTTTGATTTGCAGGGTAAACTCTTGATTTACCAATCTTTTATGGAAACGATGGAAGTTAAGGTCCCCTTACAACTTTCCGAAGGTCATTATGTGATTCAGGTCAAGGATCGCATGGGACGCAGTATTCGTAATCCATTGCTTTTAATACCTGTCAAATGATTGCAGAACACTTAAAAATTCTTGGCATACTTGGGGTAAATAAAGGATGCTCAACCGGACAAAAAGCGTTTTCTTCTGGCCCTGAAATTATTTCGTATTCTCCCGTGGATGGGCAAGAAATTGCCCGAGTTGGTTCATCCGATGCATCGGATTACGACACTCTGATACATGCCGCAAAATCTGCAGCGTCTTTTTGGAAGCAACTGCCGGCACCCAAACGGGGCGAACTGGTTCGGCAATTTGGAGAGCGCCTCCGATTTTATAAAAACGCTCTCGGGCATTTGGTTTCTTATGAAATGGGCAAATCTTTGCAGGAAGGCTTGGGGGAGGTTCAAGAGATGATTGATATTTGCGATTTTGCCGTTGGATTATCCCGGCAGTTATACGGTTTGCAAATTCAAAGCGAACGCCCCCAACATCGCATGATGGAACAGTGGCATCCTCTGGGATTGGTAGGTATTATATCGGCCTTTAATTTTCCGGTTGCCGTTTGGTGTTGGAATGCGGCCCTTGCATGGGTTTGCGGCAATGTATGTATTTGGAAACCTTCCGAAAAAACTCCCCTGTGCGCCCTGGCTTGTCAGAATATTTGGAACGAAGTGGCCCAAGCCAATCGCTTGCCCGAAGGAATTTCATGTGTTTTAACCGGAGGAGCCGATGCCGGAGCCTGGCTAACAGCCGATTCGCGGGTTAATTTAATTTCGGCCACTGGTTCAACCCGAATGGGGCGTGCGGTTGCAATTAAAGTAGCCGAACGCTTTGGAAAATGTTTGTTGGAGTTGGGCGGCAACAACGCCATAATTGTTACAGCCCATGCGGATATAAAAATGACGGTTATGGGAACGGTTTTCGGATCTGTTGGTACGGCCGGACAACGCTGTACCAGTACGCGCAGGCTCATTGTTCATGAATCGGTATACGATTCGGTTAAAACTGCCTTATGCAGCGCCTATGAGCAAATTCGCATAGGAAATCCCTTGGATGCATCCCATCATATGGGACCGCTGATTGATAAAGCAGCTGTAGCGCAATACCTTGATGCCATTGAACAAATAAAAAAACAAGGAGGCCGTTTGGTAATTGAGGGCGGGGTATTAAACGGTTCGGGCTACGAAAGCGGATGTTACGTTAAACCGGTTATTGCCGAGTGTCCCAACAACCTTTCTATTGTACAGCAAGAAACTTTTGCACCCATTTTGTATTTAATGAAATACACGGAGCTGGAAGAGGCCATCCTAATGCAAAACGATGTGCCGCAAGGCCTTTCGAGTGCAATAATGACCTTAAACCTTCGCGAGGCAGAAACTTTTTTAAGCGCAAACGGCAGCGATTGCGGTATTGCCAATGTTAATATAGGAACCAGCGGTGCAGAAATTGGGGGAGCCTTTGGAGGAGAGAAAGAAACCGGTGGCGGTCGGGAAAGCGGATCCGATGCCTGGAAAAATTACATGCGTCGTCAAACCAATACCATCAACTGGGGCCATTCCTTGCCTCTGGCGCAGGGCATTGCCTTTGATTTGTAAATTCCGTGTATTAAAATCATTGTTTACAAGCACATAGAATTATAAACGAAAATAAATACGGCATTTTATTTGGTCCTGGTTGGAATCTCCCTTAAACAGATGTGCCGTTGACACGTGTTGGGCTCCAACTGAAAAAGCCCAACGATTGAAAGGGTTGTAAACCAGTTCCCAAATTTGAATCAGATTGAATCCACTGGTTAATCCGTCTTTAGATGTTTTAACTGCCTCAACCCAGGTAAACCCAGAAGAAAGAGAAAGGTATACAAGAGGGGTCATTTTAAAACTCAGATTCAAGGACGTATGGACCAACAGGCTGTTTTGATCTGTTCCTTGAATACCCGATACGGGTCTTAACATAAACTTTCGGTGAAAGAAAAAATGTGTATTTACAGCTTCTGAATCGGGCCTTTCTTGTAAACGAACACTCCATTGAAAGGGCCAAAATACCGAAGCCTCCCATACAGTTCCCTGCGCCCAATTATAATTTCCTGCATTTCGTCCACGGTAGGTTGAAATTCCGGTATTTAGCTGCAATGGCATTATTTCGCACTGAGTTTTAGCTGGCATGGGCTGGGATTTTAGCACACTCATAAAAAATCCTGAAAAAAAAAATTACACAGCAACTGCGTTTAAGTCCAAGAAACATGGGTTTGTTCCGGTTGTTTTACATGCCCGTAAAGGGCACCGAGTAT
>CAWUNH010000234.1:0-3014 GCA_963923435.1 uncultured bacterium | reverse complement strand
GTTGTTTTTACGATCGTATACCGCGCTGTCCTGAGCTTCAAATTGTTGTTGCGCACGTCCGGAGGGTGTTATTAACAAGGCGCATAAAAAAAATATCCCTCGTAAGGGGTTTAATTGTGAAAACAGGCTTTGTAAATTTAACACCAAGAGCAAAGCTACAATTCTTACTTATAGCATGAATTTGAATTTCGTAAAGAAGGTTAAAACCTGTGTGTTAATTGTTTTTGGATGTTGTGGGTTGAGTGTTGTGGTAAACGCTCAAAAAATTCAAACACTGGTAATTGATGCCGGTCATGGCGGAAAGGACCCTGGGTGTCATGGAGCCATTCACCACGAAAAGGATGTTTCCTTGGCAGTGGCTTTGCGTTTGGGTGCGCTTATTGACAGTGTTTTTCCTGAATTAAACGTGGTTTACACCCGAACCACCGACGTGTTTGTTGAGTTGGAGGCACGCGCTCAAATCGCTAATAAATCCAAGGCCGATCTTTTTATTTCCATTCACTGCAATGCTGCCGGAAAACCGGTTACCTACACCGATGCGCGGACGGGAAAACAAAAGGTTCGGTATTACACTAATGGACGGGGTCGCAAAGTACCGCTAGAAACAAGCAATCCCGTCCCGTATGGAAGCGAAACCTATGTAATGGGTTTAAAAAACGAAGCGGGTAAAATGCAGGTAGCAAGCCGAGAAAACAGTGTGATGCTTTTAGAAGATAATTTTGAAAAAACCTATCAGGGTTTTGATCCCGAAAAAGAAGAATCTTATATTATTATGAGTCATTATACGCAGTCTTATGTAATGCAAAGCGCCTTGTTGGGAAAACACATTCAGGATGCTTATGGGTCGCTGGCGGGTCGAATCGATAAGGGGGTTCACCGTCAAAGCATTTGGGTGTTGTGGAGAACCGCAATGCCCAGTGTATTAACCGAAATAGGTTATCTGACAAACCCCAAAGAAGAATGTTTTTTGGGTCATAAAAACGGTCAGTTTAGAATTGCCTGGTCTATTTTTTCTGGGTTTTGTGCCTATAAAAAAAGTTTGGATCCGGAATCCAAATCGATGGCTGAGCAAAACATCGCCTTGCCAAAAATTGATAACGAAAATCGATTGGATGTGGATTTGTGTTCTGACTGGCCCGAAACAACTTCCAAAAAACCTGTTGTCAATACGCCCTCGGTTGTTTTAGATACCACGGTGGTTGTTATTCCAAAAAACACCCCGGTGTATAAAATTCAAATACTGTCCAGTCCTAAAAAAATTGATTTACAAGCCGAAGTGTTTAAAGATGTTGCGCCGGTAGATGTTTATGAAATGACTGGTATTTATAAATACACCTGCGGACAATATTTGGAAAAAAACAAAGCCATGGAGCGCTTAAAAACACTTAAAAGCATGGGGTTTTCTGGGGCTTTTATCGTGGTTTTTAAAAACGGTGTTCGGGTTAATTCTGAAGATTTGTAGGTTTAAAACAGCTGTTAAAAAACGCATCTAAGGTAGAGGTGGTTTTGAGTGTTTCTTTGGGCTTAACGGCGTTTGTCGAAGATAAATACACTTGCGTGAATCCTTGTTTTTGGCACTCGGTTATGCGCTGCGGGGGGTTTGATGAGGGTCGGATTTCTCCAGTTAATCCAATTTCTCCAAAAAAACAACTGTTGCGTGGTATGGGTTGTTCTAAATAACTGCTAATTAGGGCCGCAACCACCGCTAAATCCAAGGCCGGGTCTTCGGTTTTAAATCCTCCGGCAATGTTTATAAATACGTCCTTGTTGTAAAAAGGAAGCTTGAGGTGTTTTTCAATAACTGCTAGTAATAAATTAAGGCGCTTGGTGTCCATTCCGTTGCAAACGCGCTGCGGAGGCGCATGGGTGTTTGTAATAACCAGAGCTTGTGCCTCGACCAACAAGGCCTGGTTTCCCTCCATAATACAACCGATTGCAATACCGCTCGCAAAAGACGTATGATTAAAAAGCAGCCATTCGGTGGGGTTGCTAACCTCTTTTAAACCCTCCCCTACCATGTCGTATAATCCAATTTCTTGTGTGCTTCCATAGCGGTTTTTAGTGCTTCTTAAAATGCGGTAACGGTGGTTGCGATCGCCCTCAAACTGCAGGACCACATCAACCATGTGCTCCATGGTTTTAGGCCCGGCCAGGCTACCCTCTTTGGTTATGTGTCCCACTATAAAAATTGGGGTTTGGCTTTTTTTTGCAAATTGTATTAATAAGTTGGTACACTCTCGAACCTGTGTTACGCTTCCGGCGCTGTTTTCAAATTGTTCGGAATGCATTGTTTGAATGGAGTCAATTATTACCCAAAGGGGTTTAACGGCCTCAACTGCGTTTATTACATTTTCTATATGGGTTTCTTGTACTATATAACAGCTTTCAGACAGTATTCCTATTCGCTCTGCGCGCAGTTTAACCTGTTCCAGGCTTTCTTCACCCGTAACGTATAAAACGGTCTGGTCTTTCATTCTTAAGGCCAGCTGCAACATTAGAGTGGATTTTCCCACGCCGGGTTCTCCTCCAAACAAAACCACGCTGCCTTTTACCAGGCCCCCGCCTAAAACACGAGAAAGTTCTTTTCCGGGCAGCGCAATCCGCTGTGCTTGTGTTTCTTTAATATCTTGTATTTTAAAAAACCCGGGGGTTGTTTTTACTTGTTTATTCCTTGTTACGATTTGTTCTTCTATGGTATTCCAAGATCCACAACTGGTGCATCTGCCAGACCATTTTACAAAAACTTGCTGGCACGAATTGCATATATAGGAATGTTTTGTTTTCAAAGTTTATTGTTGTAGTGGTTATTTCGTGGTTTTTCCCGAATCCAACCTTCGGTATTAATTTTTTTTCCTTGCCAGCTTATTTCTTCGTCGTTTTTATATTCAATGGTTAAATACACCTCGCCCTCGGTATTATAAAAAACCCAAACCCCGTTTTTTAATCCGTTTTTATACGAGCCCTGGATGGATAATTTACCGTTGCTATAATAATATTTATGGACTCCTAAAGGT
>CAWUNH010000233.1:0-3018 GCA_963923435.1 uncultured bacterium | reverse complement strand
CTCAAACGTTTCCTGAATTTTATTGGTTTCCCTAAAGCGCAACTGAATTAATTTATGAATTCTCGAAGGAGCCGCCTCGTAGGTTAAAGCAAAAATTACAAAGCTTAATAAAATAAATACCGTGTCTTGAAGATTTAACAAATCGCTATGGAGTTGCCCTTTAATTGCCATTAATCATCTAGCCGCTTAAAGGAAAAAGTTCTGGAAATACAAAAGCCCAATTTTATTTGACCTTTTAACCAGGAATCATAGGTTTGAGTAAGCAGATTGTTTTCTACAATTGCAGCGGCATTTGTGCAAATAAAACTAAATACATGTCCCCCGGTTTCTACTTCAACTCCCAGGGCTAGGGGCATAAAACGTTCAGGATTTTGATAGTAAAAGGGACTGAACAATTGGGTGTAATCGGCGATGATACATACCCGAGGTGCAATTTTAACACGTGCTCCCATTCCTAAAGTAAACACACGATTTTGATCGTACGACTGATTGGCGGTATTTTTGGTCTCTATAATAAAGTTGCGATGTACCATGCCGGGAATCAGTTCAAGCGAAAGCCAGGAATTAAATTTACGGGCCAGCAAAAGTTGCGCAACATAGTTAAAGCGGTGGACTTCTTTGGTTGGAAAATTTTTATAAACGCCTGCATACAATTGCTGAGTGGGCATGTGAGTGTATCCGGCACTAAAAAACAACACCGCACTCAAGGGCCGAGCATTGCCCGAATACTGTTGCATGAGCCGCCATTTTAATGCCCCATCTATGAGTTTATTCCAGGAACTGTGACCAATTCCCAAACTCAAATTGGAAGTAATACCGTAATCTAAACTAAATCTTACGTCGCTAACCTGGTTGAGTCCGAATAAATTTTGTGCACTTTGATTCAGCGGGTGGGCAAGGTCAGAATTGTAAAAATTACCAAAACGATGCAAAATTCTAAAATCCAAATGCTGGGCCTTAATGCATTCGGTGGTTTGAATATTACCCAAGCGAACGGTTTTAAAGGTTGCAAAAACAGGTTCTTTTTTTACAATTGTATCTGTAATGGAGTTGAGTAAATCTAAATCTTGAGCATTATTTTTATAAGCAGACAACATGAGTCCAAGTGCCAATACTATAACGAAACGGTTATTTAACATAGGGTTCAAGGCTTGCATCAAAAGTAATTTCAATTTGTTCTGCAATATTGGTTATATACAGCGAGGGCACTTTAATTTTATAGTCTACCAGTTTAACGGTAAAAACACTGTGAAGAATTAATTTTTGATTTTGAATTGTAATGCTGCCCGGTATTTGAATTAAGTTTTTTACACCGTGAATTTCAAGCCAACCCTTGGCAGTAACATTGTATTTGCCATCGGTACTGTAACTCGAAATTCCAGTTAAAGTTCCCGAAAACGAGCTGTTTGGAAAGCGTTCGGTTTCCATGTAATTTTCATTAAAATGCTCTTCCATTAAAGCGTTTTTAAAATGAAAATCTTTAATCTGCAATTTTATTTGAATTAAATTTTGCGAAGACTGAACAACCATTTTGCCATTTTTTGAAACCGCATCAATATCTTCCAAAGGGGTTGAAGAAAAAAAACGAATTTTAAAACCCTCTTTGGCATTAACCCACATTTGAGCTTTAACGGACATTGCCCACAGGGTAATCAACAACAACAAAATGCGCATAGGTAAAACTAAGTAAAAAAATAACCCAAACGAGGAGACTTAATTGGCAGGATAACCCGCGTCGTACCAAGTTTTAAAAGCCTGCAGTTCCGAGGCGCTAAGGCTTGTACCTCGGGGCATTGATTTATCCGTGTAAACCGAACGGTAGAGTTTGCTAATCGGAGACTTGATCGAACTGTTATAATCGCTGGCATCGTAAAGCCAATCTCCGGAGTTTGAGCCGGAAGCCGAATGACAGGAGGCACATTTTGCTTCAAAAATTGGTTTTACCGAGGCGTTGGTAAATGCAATTTTTTCCGAGCTGGCGTTTTTTTGACAGGACCCTAACAATCCTGCAATACCAATACTTAACAAATAGAGTTTCATAACAGAGTTTTTAAACAAGATATAATTTATTGATCACATTAACATGGTGAAGGTTGTGATTGACCAGCGACCATCCCAGTTCATTTACGCTGCGGGTGTGTTGGTTGGCCTTTCCAGAATACATATACATTTCTAAAGTACATTCGTTAAAAAAAGCCACCGTAGCGTTACGCGTAATTTGAAAAACGTTTATGACTGTTTTTAAGTTGAGTTTTAATAGTGGATAGGTTTCGGCATAACGGTTTTCATCAAATTCAGGAAGGGCCTGCGGATCTTTGCGAGAAAAACTTAAAGCCCGGTATAAAAACACACGTTCGGTATCTATGAGGTGTTGTAAAATCATCAGTGGGGTCCATTTTCCAGCCGCGTAACAAAATTCAGGATTCAATTGAGTATTGCTGAAAACTGCCAGGGTTTTTTCAGCTGCCTGCTGCAAAGCCTGGGTCAGTAATTCTGGATTTTGAACGGGATTAAGGTAATCTGCCAAAATTAAAATTCAGGAGTGGATTAACAATTTAAAGCCTTTGCCGTGCACATTAATAATTTCAATGGACGCATCGTCCTTTAAATATTTTCTGAGTTTTGCTATATACACATCCATGCTTCGTCCATTAAAATAATTATCGTCTTTCCAAATGGATTTTAAGGCAAAGGTCCGGTCTAAAATTTCGTTTTGGTGAATGCACAGCAAACGCAACAATTGATTTTCTTTGGTGGTTAAACGCTGTTCTTGCTGGTTGTGCTGAAGCACCTGTGTTTCTGAATCAAATCGGTAAGTACCAATATTAAAATGCCGCACGCTTTGGTCCGAGGAACGGCTTTTGTTACTGCGACGTAAAACCGCTTGAACGCGCATTAAAAGCTCTTCCATGCTAAACGGCTTGGTAATGTAATCATCAGCACCTGCATTAAAGCCCTCAATAGTATCCTCCTTCATGCTTTTGGCAGTTAAAAAAATAATCGGAATCTGGGGGTCGC
>CAWUNH010000232.1:0-3024 GCA_963923435.1 uncultured bacterium | reverse complement strand
CACTTTACTCTTGTGGTGGTTCAACTGAAGCTACTGCTAACGAAGTTGACACAACAGCTGCTCCAGTTGAAGAAGTTGCTGCTCCAGTTGAAGAAGCATCTGCTACTGAAGCTCCTGCAACTCCCGCTGAAGCTCCTGCTCACTAATTTTTACAGCAACTCTGTAATTAAAGGGCTCCCGATGGGAGCCCTTTTTTTGTTTGATGTTGAAATATGCCTGTCGCAATGTTGTCATAGCCGTAAAACCATAGTATATTTATCCTATGAATCGAGCTGTTTTTATTTTACTTATGATTTTTGTTTTTTCCTGTGGACCGGCCTCTGAGGACCGCGCTAAAATGCATTCCGATGCCAAGCACATTAAAGACTCTATGGAAAAACACTTAAAGCAACGGCTTGAGGAGGCAGAAGGCCCGTGGTCTCCCCCGCTTGCCCCAGCCACATCAAATGCCAAATAATGCAGATTTCTGAATCGGCCGTACTCGACGCCCTGCGTTATGTTGAGGACCCGGATTTAAAAAAAGACCTGGTTAGCCTGGGAATGATTCGGGATTTAAAAATTTCTGATTTACACGTGTCCTTTACAGTCATGTTAACAACACCGGCCTGTCCAATGAAGGATTTAATTCATAAAGCCTGTGTAAACGCTATTACACAATTTGTTAATCCGAAGGCTCTGGTTGAAGTTAAAATGGATGCCGAAGTAATTCAAAAAAAAGATAAAAATCAAGGGGCCTTAAAAGACGTGCGTCATATCATTGCGGTGGCCAGCGGTAAGGGTGGAGTTGGAAAAAGTACAGTGGCGTCTAACATTGCTTTAGGATTGGCGCTTTCCGGTGCAAAAGTGGGCCTTGTTGATGCCGATATTTACGGCCCCTCCCAACATATTATGTTTGGAGTTGAGCAAGAACGTCCGGGTCCTGCCGAAATAAATGGAGAAAAAAAAATGGCCCCGGTCGAAAGCTATGGCGTAAAATTAAATTCCATTGGATTTTTAGCTGCCCCCGATCAGGTAATTGCCCTCAGAGGCCCCATGGCAACCAAAGCCCTGACGCAATTGTTTTTTGATACCGCTTGGGGAGAACTGGATTACTTAATTGTCGATTTACCTCCCGGAACCGGAGACATTCATATTACTCTGTGCAGTCAAATTCCGCTTTCCGGAGCTGTTGTGGTTTGTACGCCTCAGCCGGTTGCAATTGCCGATGCCCGTAAAGGTATTTCGCTTTTTAAATTATCTACTTTAAATGTTCCGGTGTTGGGGCTTATTGAAAACATGTCTTGGTTTACCCCGCAAGAATTGCCAGAAAACCGATATTATTTATTTGGTAAAGATGGGGTAAGGCATTTAGCAGAAGAACTTAAAATTCCATTACTTGGACAAATTCCCATTGTTCAAAGCATTCGAGAGGCCTCCGATGCCGGAAGACCGGCGGTGCTTCACGAACAACAATTATACCGCAGTCAATATCTTCAAGTTGCTCAAAATATAGCCCAGCAGATTTCACTGCTCTATGCATCATGAGCAAGTGTTTGCTTTTTGCAGCCTTTGTGTTTTGTGTTTTGGCCTGCTCCAAAAAAATTGGAGACAAGGCCCCTCATTTGTTTCGATCTGAAATTCAGCCCATAGTTATTACCCATTGTGCTCAAAGCGGATGTCACGATGGATCGCAGAAAAAGCTAGGAAATTTTACAACCCATGAAGGGCTTATGCCTTTTGTAAAGCCGGGCTATCCTCGTTTAAGTGAGTTGTATCGTGCAATATCCGGCTTAAAACCGGAAATGCCTCCAAAAGGATATGCGCCTCTTTCCAGTGCAGATATTTATGCGATTCGGCATTGGATTGAGCGGGGCGCTCCGTGTGATACGCTGAATTTAACCCCTTGCGATACCTTAAACGTAAGCTTTTCAAAACACGTTTTTCCAATCTTGCGCACTTGGTGTACGGGCTGTCATTCCGGTAACGCTCCTGCTGCTGGCATCGGTTTATCGAACTACTCAGAAATATACCAGGCAAAACAAAATTCCAATTTCATGGGTTCTCTGCGGCATGAACCTTCTTATTCGGCCATGCCTAAAAACAGCCCTGCATTGAGTAATTGTGAAATGAACATTTTAACTTCCTGGCTAGAAAAGGGCGCGCCAAATGACTAAAACAGAATTTTCAAGCCATTTGACATTGGCTGTAAAAGCAGCGCTTGAGGCCGGAAGCTGCATTGAGACTATTCGAAAAACAGGTTTTAAAACCCAGCTAAAGGCCGATTGCTCTCCGGTTACCTCAGCCGATACTGCTTCCGATCGGTGCATTCGTTACTATTTAAAAAACACCCCAGAGCCTGTTATAAGTGAAGAGCATCCCATTGCCAATTACGAAATACGCAGGCATTGGACGCGCCTTTGGTTAGTAGACCCGCTCGATGGTACAAAAGAGTTTATTCAGGGCACAGCAGATTATTCGGTAAATATTGCCCTGATTGAAAATACACGGCCTGTTTTGGGTGTATTGTATTTTCCAGCACAGCGCAGTTTATATTTTGCAGAAGCGTCGATGGGTGCTTTTAAACACTGTTTTACCGAATTTGAAAACCCTTTGGATTTTTTATTGCCCAAAGCATCGAAACTTAAAAAAAATCCTTTTTCCGAACCTTATTCGGTTGCCTGCAGCCGTTCGTGTTTTGGAACTGCCGAGGCCGATTACATAAACACGCTTTCCAATACCTGGGGAACCGTTAAAAAAATAGAAGCCGGCGGAAGTTTAAAACAGGCCCTGGTGGCAGAGGGTGCAGTTCACGAATACCCAAGATTTGGAAAAACAATGGAATGGGATACTGCTGCCGGACAATGTATTATTGAACAATCCGGTGGATCTGTGGTAAATTTTGAAAATGGCAGGCCCTTAAGTTACAATTCTGAATTTTTAGTGAATCCTTTTTTTATTGCCCGGCGTTAGCCGATTTGTATTTTTTGCAAACATTTGTTTTGCAATCCCTTTTTGTAATGAATACTTTTATATTGTTGTTAAAAC
>CAWUNH010000231.1:0-3025 GCA_963923435.1 uncultured bacterium | reverse complement strand
GCCCTACATGTAAACCCGAACCCGAAGGGTACGGAAACATATCTAAAACGTAATACTTTGGTTTGTTATAATCTTCAAGGGTTTTATAGGTGTGATGGGTTTTCCAGTAGGTCTGCCATTTTAATTCGATGTCTTTAAATGAATACTCCATGATTGCAATTCAAAGGTACTATTATGGTGTCAATCGATGAAATTATACCTTATTGATTTTGCTGTATATTTTTTTATACCGGCATTATTTAAATTCAAATGGATCTGCATCGCGTAATACAGGAAAACTGCTTCGAATTTCTTGCAACCTTGCGATATCGAGGGTACAGGTTAAAATAGATTCTGCATGGCGCTCTCCTTGGGCCAGTATTTGTCCGTTAGGATCAATAATTAAAGATTCACCGGCATGTGAAATTCCGTTACCGTCGTTTCCAATGCGATTTAAACCTACTACATAGGCTTGGTTTTCAATTGCACGAGCCAGTAGGAGTGATTTCCAGGCCAGGCTCCTTCGCTCCGGCCAGTTGGCCACATACACCAATAAATCGTAGGTATAACCCGAATGCAGTTTTTGATTTCTTGACCAAACAGGAAATCTCAAGTCGTAGCAAATAAGGCCCATTACTGAAAAGCCTTTGTGGGTAAAAACACGGTGTGCCAATCCGGGCCTGTAATGCAGATCTTCCTGACCCATGCGAAAAAGATGGCGTTTGTCATAATAACAAAAACGGCCGTCTGGAAAAACCGTATACAATCGGTTTTTTGTAGAGTTTTGTTCGTTTACAGCAATGCTACCCATAATGGCAGACTGGGTTTGCTGGGATAATTTTTGCATCCATTGAAAACCTTTACCGTTTATGGGTTCAGAAAAAGCAGCGGTGTTCATGCTAAATCCGCTCGAAAACAATTCCGGTAATACAATCAGGTCGGCACTCGGAGTTAGAGATAATAATTTGTTTTCAAATTGCGAATAATTAAGATCGGGGTTTTCCCAAATCAAATTGGATTGTAGGGCAGCAATGCGCATGGTGTTAGTTGCAGTATTTTTGAATCAAAGGTTGGGCTTCGGAATATTTTAAATTAAGGGCCTGATGTAAGTCGGCGCATGGATCCAGGTGAAGTGCAATTTTTGTAAGCGCAGACCAGTAATAGTATTGGGCACTTTCGGGCATCATTTCAATGGCTTTTTGAATGTCTAACAGTCCCCGTTGCAGTTGGTTTTGCTTGGCCAAACAAAGCCCTCTTTTAAAATACACTTCGTCGGAATACGGATTTATAGAAAGCGCTTTGGTGTACTCTCTTTCTGCCTGAGGCAACTGATTGAGGTGATGATGGCAATCTGCTAAGAGCAACCAGGGTTTAAACTGAAGGGAGTCCATGCGAATGGATGTATTAAAATCTGCAAGGGCTTTGGGCCAATCGCCCATTTGCAGGTAAGCCGTACCTCGGGCTGTGTATGCTTTGGTATAATTATAAAGTTGCAAACATTTATTTAACTCAAGTACGGCCTTCTGGTTTTGATTGATTTTTAAAAAGAGTAAGCCGCTATTATAATAGACTTTGTAGTTTTTTGGATTAATTTTTTCTGCGCTTCGAAAGCAATTCATTGCTTTTTTAGATTCACCCTGCCGTGTATACTCAACCCCCAAACTGTTTAATGCAACAAAGTTTTGGGGATCTCTTGTCAATACTCGGGTATATACATTTAAATCGGATTTCCAATGAGGCAGATAATAACAGCTGCTTCCAATAATACAGGCAATAAAACAATACTGCAGGAACGTAACGTGTTTTTTTGTAAGTCGCTGCATAGCAAGCAGGCTAATAATACCCAAACCAACAAGGCTCAGATAGAGGTATCGGTCGGCCCACAAGGCTTCCCCAAAAGGAATAAATTGTAAAACCGGTAGTAGCGGAAGTAAAAATGTACACAAACCTAATAAACCTGTTTTTTTGTTTTTAAGAAACATCCAAAATCCACTTATACTAAGCAGTATCCAAACGCAATATCCCATAAACAGCACAAATGGGCTGGGATTGGGAAATGTGTAAAGCGCAGATAATTGCACTGGTACTATAAAGTGTTTTAGATAATTGAAAAGAGCCCAGCCGGATAATCCGATTTTTTTCCATGCTTCATATTGATGTGCCTGGTTTATAAAACGGTCGTTTAGTTGAAACGTGTAAGTTGAAAATGCACATAAAACTGAAATGAGTGCGAGTGCCATAAAGAGACGAATTTGCAGGGCCCTGTTGGGCTTTTGTTTTGGAAGAAAGAAAAGTAATATACAGGGCAGAAAAACCCCCTGAGGTTTACTTAATAAGGAGGCGAAAAACAACATGACAATTGCTGTTATAAGCGTTCGGGATGCTGTTTGAAGGTAGGTTAGGAAGAATTTTGCGCAAAGCAGTATAAAAAATCCAGATAGGAGGGTTTTAAATTCGCCAATCCAAATTGCATTTTCAAGCTGAACGGGGTGAAAGGCAAATAAACACATTAAAAAACCACTCCAGGACTGCAATTGAGGTATGCGTTTTAAAATGTTAAACAAAAGCAGGGCGTTGCACAGGTGTAAAAGCCATGAAACCATGTGGTAACCGCCTGCCCAGGCTTTAAAAAGACTGTACTCCAGGATATACACGGACATGGTAAGGGGCATGTACATACCCTGATAGGAGCGTTTCCAAACATTAAAAAATTGACTATGGATTACATCCGGATTACTGAAAACCAGTTCCGGATCATCCCAGCTTAAGGAGGAAAACCCGCTGACGCGAATTAGAAAATAGGTTCCTAAAATTACAAAAATCCATAACCAGGGGTTTTGTTTGAAGCCTTTTAGGGTCATTTTCATCAGGGCTAAGTTAAGAGAATTTATTTCGGTAATTTTATGGGCATGACAGCGCTTTCTGTTGTAATAATTACCTTTAATGAAGAACGTAATATTGCCCGCTGTATTAATTCAGTTAAAGATATTGCAGATGAGATCGTGGTGGTGGATTCATACAGCACAGACAACACTAAAAATATTTG
>CAWUNH010000230.1:0-3051 GCA_963923435.1 uncultured bacterium | reverse complement strand
TTAAATAGACCTTTTCTTGACCGTTGTAAAAAAAACTTCGGGTTTCTTTTCCCACTGCCACTTCCGTACCTACCCCAGCCGGGGTATACACCACCGGCATTCCGTATCCGGCAGCCATACAACGCGTAGCCAATGTGCCCTGAGGAATAAGTTCCACTTCCAATTCACCACTCAGCATTTGACGTTCAAAGGCATCGTTTTCTCCAACATAACTGGCAATCATTTTTTTTATTTGTCGCGTTTTTAAAAGCAATCCCAATCCAAAATCGTCAACGCCCGCGTTATTACTAATGCAAGTTAAATGTTTTACACCTTTTCGAACCAATTCGGCAATGCAATTTTCAGGTATGCCGCATAAACCAAATCCACCAACCATAAGGGTCATTCCATCGCCCAAATCTGCCAAGGCCGTTTGAACCGAATCCACTGTTTTAGTTATCATAATTAAAAAAATAAATCGCTTTGAGATTGTTCGTTGTTTTCCAGTTCTTCGCTGTAATCGCTGCAATCCATATCCAAATTGGGATCCAATCGCGAAGGTTTAATAAATCCGTTTGGTGTTATTTTTAATAGCGGATCCTTGTATATTTTTGAAAAAAACAAAGCCCAGACCGGTAGCGCCATACTGGCTCCCTGACCTTCGGCAGTAGAATTGAAATGAACGCTGCGCTCTTCTCCACCAACCCAAACACCTGCAGTTAATTCAGGTGTATAGCCAATGAACCACCCGTCGGAATTTCGCTGTGTGGTACCCGTTTTACCAGCTATTTCGTTGCTTAAATGGTACTTGTACCGAATTCGGGTTCCGGTACCAATATCTACAACACCCCGCATGAGCTGAACCATGGTGTATGCCTTTGATTCATCCATAACTTCAGAAGATCGGGTTTCCGATTGGTAAATTACCCTTCCCGAACGGTCTTCAATTCGTAATATACACTCCGGCATAATATACGTTCCTTTATTTGGAAACGTATTCATTGCGCCAACCATTTCTAAAAGGGTTATTTCGGGTGTGCCCAAACATATGGAGGGGTATTCGGGTAAAGGCGATGTAATGCCCATTTGTCGGGCCAGTTGGATAACGGCCTTGGGACCGTATTGTTTTATAATCCATGCGGAAACCCGGTTTATGGACCTTGCCAATGCACTTTTTAAAGTTAATCGTCCGCCACCGGAGCCGTCGGAATTATCGGGACACCAATTGTCGATACAAATAGGTTCATTGGGAACTTTAAAGCAGGGAGATTTACCTTCCTGTATAGCCAGTGCATATACAAAAGGCTTAAAGGTAGATCCTACCTGACGTCGTCCAACTCCAACATGATCGTACTTAAAATGTTTGTAGTTTACTCCCCCTACCCATGCCTTAATGTATCCTGTATTACTTTCTACGGCAACAAATCCTGTATGTAAAAAAGATTTGTAATAACGAATACTGTCCCATGGACTCATCAGCGTATCCTTTTCACCCCGATGTGTATAAACCCTCATTGGAATTTTTTTTCTGAATTCCCGAACTATCATTGAGTCGCTCTGTCCTTCTCGTTTCATTATTCGGTAACGATCGGATCGTTTAAACGAAGTCCAGAGAATGGATTTTATTTGATCGGGGCTAACATCGTAGGCAAAGGGCGCATTGCGCTTGGTTTTACATTCTCGGTTAAATGCCTGCTGGAGCGACGACATATGTTCCCTGACAGCAGCTTCGGCGTGAGTTTGCATTCTGGAATCAATGGTTGTGTATATTTTTAATCCATCTTTATATATGTTATACGGTTTACCTGTTTCAGGATTAACATGTGTTTTAGCCCATTCGGAAATTATATGGGTTCTGAGATATTCTTTAAAATACAAAGCATTTCCTTCTTGATAAACCTCCGGATTAAAGCGCAAGCCCAAGGGTTTGCCTTGCAGCACTTGTTTTTGATCCTCTGTGAGGTATCCGTATTTTTCCATCTGCGACAATACAACGTTGCGGCGTGCAAGGGCTTTATCGGGCTTGCGAACCGGATTATACAGAGATGGATTTTTAGCCATACCAATAAGCAAGGCGGCCTGTTCGGTTAATAAACTGTCGGGATTGGTATTAAAATAAATTCGTGCTGCAGACTGTATTCCTACTGCCTGATTTAAAAAATCAAATTTATTTAAATACAATGCAATGATTTCTTGTTTGGAATAAATTCGTTCCAGTTTTACAGCTATAATCCACTCTTTAAATTTTCTGAACACCAAAGAAAAACGGGATAACCGATTGCGCGGAAACATCATTTTAGCCAACTGCTGGGTAATGGTACTTCCGCCTCCTTTATTTGATCCGGTTAATACTCCAAAAACCGAGCGAAAAAGTGCTTGCAAATCAATCCCGGAATGTCTAAAAAAACGGGCATCCTCAGTAGCAATTAAAGCATTTACCAGATTGGTGTCCAACCTGGAAAAAGGCACACTGACCCGGTTTTCGTTGTAGTACTTTCCAATAACTTGCAAATCGGTAGAAAATACTTGACTTGCCTGATGGGTTTCGGGGTTTAATAAATCTTCTACATCCGGCAATTCGCCAAAACACAAGATAGAACTTAAAATTAATGCCAGCATCCAAAATGGACAGGTTATTCCGAGCCAAATTAAAAGCGTGGCATGGCGTTTAATCCAGGAATCCGATTGATGAGGGGTTTGAGGCATTAACGTAAAATTAATAGTCTGCTGGCATCCAGTTTTATAAAAATAAATAATAAAACGGTAAAGGCCCAAAGGGATGAACCTCCGTAACTAAAAAAGGGTAATGGTATTCCAATTACCGGAAGCAAGCCTATGGCCATTCCTATATTAACCGCAACGTGAAAAAACAGCACAGATGCAACTCCATAACCGTATATTCGGCTAAAATCGGAGCGTTGACGTTCAGCCAGGGTAATAATTCGGAGAATTAAAATAAAATGCAAACTTAAAACAACAAAGCTTCCCACAAAACCCCATTCTTCTCCAACAGTACAGAAAATAAAATCGGTTTCCTGTTCAGGAACAAAATGGTATTTGGTTTGAGTTCCC
>CAWUNH010000229.1:0-3054 GCA_963923435.1 uncultured bacterium | reverse complement strand
CTTTTCGGGAGTTTGGCTTAAAGGCAAGGTGTCTTTGTTAAGTACATTAGTTTGAAGAAGGGATGCTTCTCTGTCGGCTGGTTTAGACCCTAACACCGATTCCGAATCGTGATTTACATGCAACAGAGCAAGGTTTTCGATGGTATTTATATAATCTTCCAAGGCTTTGGGGTTTTCTTTAATTTCAGCCAGGGCCAAGGTGTCTTTTTGAAATTTAAGCTCAGGATTAAGAATGCTTAAAACCGTTACTTTTCCCAGCGGACTCATGCGGGTTGTACTAAAGGTAGCCAGCTGATCGGCTGAATCGGTTACAAATAAAAAATCATCGTCTGGGGAGTTAATGGGAAATTCTAAATTTTCAGGTGCATTCCAGGTGGATTTAGCCGCATTCCAGTTGCTCACAAAAATATCGTAACCGCCCATGCTGTTAAACCCTTTACTGGAAAAATAAAGGCGTTTTCCGTTGGGATGCAAAAAAGGAAAGTCTTCATCCCGTGAGGAATTGACCCCTTCTACCAAAACCGGCGTTCCAAAACGACCATCGGCATTGCGTTCGGAATAATAAATATCCCGCTGCGTTTCGGAAGTTCCATAACTGCTAAAATAGACCCTTTGTCCGGCTTTGGGTAAATAAACTAAAGAACGGTCTTTGTTTTTGCGGTCGGATTTGGTTTTAAAATCATCCGGTTTATATAAAATTTTTCCTCCCATTCCTTCGGAGGTATAACTGCGGTAGTAGTCTTGGATGGGCAATTCTTTACGGGAAAAAATATCCAATTCGGCCCGGCTGCTAATCAGGTATTTTCCGTGCAGAGAAGCGGCTATGCACTCGTCGGGCTGAAAGCTTTTAATTTGAGACTTTTTGGCTGCTTTCTTAAATGCCACAAAATAAGGAATGGCCTCATCAAAACGGTAGTTTAACTGCAATGCCCGACCCATGTAATAATCCAGTAAAGGGTCTTTAAATCCCGGATCGTTTTTGGCGCGCTTTAAATAGGTTAAAGCCTTTTTTTTATCCGATTCGGAATACATCATGCAAACGCCAAGCTTAAAGGCGTATTCGCCGTTTTTAGGAAACTGAGCCAGGAGTAAACTGTACAATGGTTCTGCTTTAGAAAATTCTTCAGCTTCAAAATATTGAGAGGCCTCCGATATGGAGGTTTTAAAATCTTCCTGTGCTTCCAAAACCGATGCAGTCATTCCTGCCAAAAACAGGACCAAGGCCGGTATCAATCTCCGCATCGTTTTCAATACTTCAAAGTTATGAAATTAACGGCAGGCTGTTAGCTGAAATCGGTCCACTGCTTGTATTATCGGTTTTATTGTTGTAAATTAGAGCTTTAAACAGATCTGTATCATGAACAAAATTTTTACATTTTTAACTTTGGGCCTTTGTGTTTCGGCATTAGGTTTTTCTCAAAATCCAACCATTACGCCAATCACTGACACCATTCATTATTATTACAACAAAGAATTTTTTAAAAAAGGAACCCAGCCCGGCAACTTTGCCTATTTTAAATTGGCTGCATCAACCAGCTCCAATGTTACCCACATTGGTTCCCGATTTGAAAACAACGATACCTCCCTTCGAATTTCAGGCCTGGAGGCCTTGATGTGCCGAAACAACATCAGTTCTCAAATTAAAGTTAACGTTCGTCTTTACCTTTGCAAAGTAAACAACGGAAACCTGAGCTTTCCTTCGGACTGTATAGACTCCGTTACGGTAGAAGTGAGCGGTTTGCCCAATTTACGTCCTTTGGGAGCCGATTTTAAAGATGGCAAAACCTATTTAATGAACGGCGATTATGCTGTTTTAGCCCGAAATGTTTCATCCTTTTCTGGTGACACCGTGCGCGTTGCCAGAACCACCAGTAAAACCTTTACCGCTTTTCCTAACGTTGGCTGGCAAGATAAATATTCCGATGGTTACGGTTTGGTGCGTCAAAAAGGCAACCTGCGCTCCACTGCCAATTTCACCTTTACTGGATTTGGAAACATGACCGATTACGAATTTTGTGTGGCGCCCCGTGTTACCTATAATTTGTATGTTCAGCAAGATATGCCAATAGATATTGTTAACAATGTTCCTTTATGTACCTTTCAGCAAGTTAAGTTTAAAGCGTTAACCTCCTATCAGGTTACCCACCGCATGTACAATTTAAATGAATTTTATAAAAAGTGGAACTTGTATCAACCTTTAGGACAGGTTAATGGCGGATGGTCCCAGGATTCAACTGTTATGTGGGAATTTGAGGCCGAATGGGGCGATAAAATGGCAAAAATGTATTTGCCCTACGGTGGAGGTTCAAAAGAAATAACCTTTTATACCGATCATGCCGAACCATACCCATTTACAGCCAATGCTTTTAAAGTAAAGTTTCGTCCCATGGGCCGATCAACCAATAACATTGGCAATGTTGAATTTGCAGAAAACTTTACCGTTAATGTAGATTACTGCGAGGGAGACACCGTGGGAATTTCCAATCCTAAACTTAACTTACTATCGGTTTATCCAAATCCCTCCAATTTAGATCAAATTCAAATCAAGGGCATGCAGGACCAGTGGTATACGGTATCCTTGTTAAGCATTCAGGGAAAGGTTATCAGTTCATTATCCTTAAACCGTTCAAATTCTACCATACCGGTATCTGAATTAAAATCCGGTATTTATTGGATTCAAATTAAAGATCCTGTTAGCGGTAAAACACAAACCCTTAAATGGATAAAAAGCTAAATTAAAGAACCCCCTTTGGGGGTTTTTTTATGCCTTTTTATCTAACTTTACCCTTGTATGAGCAGACTTATTGAATTTCGAGAAGCCTTACGTGAGGCCATGTGCGAAGAAATGCGGCGCGATCCCAGTGTGTTTTTAATGGGAGAAGAAGTAGCCGAATACAATGGGGCCTACAAAGTTAGTAAGGGCATGTTGGCCGAATTTGGACCCAAGCGTGTTATTGATACACCCATTGCCGAGCTGGGTTTTGCAGGTATAGGTGTGGGGGCCGCCATGAACGGACTGCGTCCGATTATTGAATTTATGACCTTTAATTTTAG
>CAWUNH010000228.1:0-3116 GCA_963923435.1 uncultured bacterium | reverse complement strand
GTTACCACAACCTGCTTTACAGGTAGGGCCGACACACTTGAAATCCATTCATCAACAGACCATAAGGGATGTAATTGGGCATTCCAACTTTCTTTTACATCGCACCAATGACAGCCCACATCGCAGCCGCCAATTCGTAAAAAAAGTGCTGCAGATCCGGTATGGTACCCCTCTCCCTGAATACTAAAAAAATGTTCCATGATGGGCAGTTTGAAACCTTTGGACAAAGCCTCCGAATCGGCTTCGTTTAAAGCGGAATTTAACCTGTGCACGGGCAAATTTAGGGGAATGTTTGCATAAATTACCATAGAATCAGAAAATGAATTAAGTACCTTTAAAGCATGAATATTGGAATGGTTTGTTTTCCTACTTATGGAGGGAGCGGAGTGGTTGCTACAGAATTGGGAATGGCTTTGGCCGAAAAGGGGCATAAAGTGCATTTTATGTCCTATTCACAGCCCTTTCGATTAAACCGACTGCTGGATAATTTGTATTTCCATGAATTTAATGTAAACGATTATCCACTGTTTGATTATCAGCCTTACGAAAGCGTTTTGGCCAGTAAAATTGTAGATGTGGCTGTTTTTGAGCAATTGGACCTCTTACACGTTCATTATGCCATTCCCCATGCCTCGGTAGCCTATACTGCGCAACAAATTTTAAAATCTAAAAAAATTCAGTTACCCTACATAACCACCCTGCATGGTACCGATATTACCCTGGTAGGGCGCGATCCCGCCTTTGAACCCGTAATTCGTTTTTCACTCAATCAAAGCAATGCCATCACGGCCGTATCGGAAAGTTTAAAAAAAGACACCCTCAATACGTTTAAAATCGACAATGCCATTCGAGTGATTCCCAATTTTATAACGCTTAAGGAATTTGAATTTAATCCCGAACCCAAACCCGCCTCCGAATTTGTATTGGCCCACATTAGTAACTTTAGAAAAGTAAAACGTATTGAAGACGTTATCCGAATTTTTGAAAAAATTAACCGGTCCATTCCGGCCAAATTAATTTTAGCGGGCGACGGACCCGAAAAATCTGCCATAGAACGCCTGGTAAGAGAGTTTAACCTCCAATCCAGCGTTCATTTTGTAGGTATGGTTACAGATCCAAAAACCATTTTAAAAGCAGCAGACATTTTTTTATTGCCCTCCGAAACCGAAAGTTTCGGTTTGTCGGCACTCGAAGCAATGGCCATGGGTGTGCCGGTTATCAGTTCCAACAGCGGTGGCTTACCCGAAGTAAACCGCCATGGATCAACCGGGTGGCTTTTCGATGTTGGAGATGTAGAATCGATGGCACAGGCGGCCCTGGATTTGTTTTCCAACAGGGACCTCTACAATTCCTTTCGAATGCAAGCCCGACGGGTGGCGGCACAATTTGATATTTCCCAAATACTCCCTCAATACGAAGCATTGTATTTGCAATGGATTTCTTAGTTTATGAACAGCAACCTAACCGATACGGTAATTGTTACAGCCCTGGTAGAATTTATTCCGGAACACACCTATGCAGAGCATTCTGTGTTTTTTTACAAATACACCATCCGGGTTCAAAATTTTGAAACCCGTGCCATTACCATTTTGGCCCGGTATTGGAAAATTACCGATGCTACCGGAGTTACCAGAATTGTAGAAGGTAAAGGGGTGGTAGGGGAAGAGCCTACCCTCTTACCCGGACAGGAATATGCCTATTCCAGTTTTTCAAGTTTTAATTGGGAATGGGGCAAAATGGAAGGATACTATACGGTTCAATACGATTCGGGTGAATGCGCAAGGGTGTTAATTCCCCCGTTTCTATTACATGCCGCAGCACTGCTTAATTAATTTAATTTACTTACTTACTTAATTAATTAATTTAGTTTTTACGGCAGTATCGCTGAATGTATTTATAGGCCACATTGCTGCCCAACTGTTCGGCTTTTTCTAAATCTTCGCAGGCTTCGTTGGATTGTTTTAAAGCCAATTTTATGGCGGCACGGTTCACGTAATGTGGAGCATAATTAAATTTTAATTGTATAGCATGGTCCAAGTCTTGTAAGCCTTCCTTAAACAACCCCATTTCAGCTTTTGCCGTTCCGCGATAATCGTAGATTACCGAATTTTTTGGATTTTTTTTCAAGGCATCATCCAAATCCACAATGGCTTCTTTAAACCTCCCCCCCCGAATTAAGGCTGAGGCCCTCGAGATCAGAGCTTCTTCTTGATCTGGATATTTTCTAAGGTATATGGTCCAGTCTAAAGCGGCTCGAATAACCTGTCCGTTTTCAAACAGGGCTTTGGCGCGATTTTTTAAAACACTAAAGTCGGTATCAGACACCGACATTAATTGCAGGGCAATGTCGTATTCCTTTACACTCAATTCGTACTGTTGGCGTTCAAAACGAATTTCGGCTTTTAGTAAATGACTTGGAATATAAGTTGAATCCATGTCTTCCGCCATTTCGCAATCCAGAAGGATGTTGTTTAAATTGTTTTTTTTTCGGTTTAATAGGGCCCTGTAATAAAACACATCGGGATCTTTTATATGTTCGTTTTCTGAAATTTTGCAAGCGGAATCAATCCCGTTAAAACTGCGTTTAAAGTCGCCCAGTTTATACCATAAAATGGCAGAATATTTTAAACTCTCATAATCTTCGGGAATTAAATTTCGAATGGTATTCCAGGTTTTAAGTGCCATTTCGGGTTCTTGTATCAGGTCGTAGTATCGGGCTTGAAGTTTAAGCCCTGAAACCGATTCTGGATTTTGTTTAAGATAGCGTTTTAAAGCTCGTTTTGCAGGTTTCCATTCGGCCGAGTCTAAATATTGGGATATCAAGGTTAATTCTGAATCGAATTGGGTGCTGTCCTGCCCATTTTTAGTTTGGCAAAACCCAATACAAATAGTACAAAGTCCAAAAATAAAAAGATTTAAAAAACGTTTTTTCATTAAGGGGCTAACCGATTCGGCCTTTAATTGGTTTTTAGTTACCTTTAACGAAATTAAATAAAACCAACAATATGAATCTTTCTCTTCTATTATTTTTGTTTTTTACGATTGTTTTATTCTTGGGTTCTTTTGTAACCGTGCAGCAAGGCACACTGGCGGTTATTACTATATTTGGAAAATTC
>CAWUNH010000227.1:0-3122 GCA_963923435.1 uncultured bacterium | reverse complement strand
GTCCAGAGCAAGTGGCAGAAGTTCAGACCATGATTGATAAAATGGAAGAAGACGATGATATAGAGGCTGTTTATCATAATATGGCCTGAACATGGAACGTAGGTGGCATCATAGAGAAGCTCCATCAGCAGAATTGACTGAGGCCCTAACCCAGTCCATTAAAGTGGATGCTGTTTTAGCCCAATTACTTTTAAACCGTGGGGTTTTTGACTTTAAAACGGCTGAGCATTTTTTTAAACCCAATAAACACTTGCTTCACGATCCTTTTTTAATGCATGGAATGTCGGATGCCGTAAATCGAATTTTAAGGGCTGTTGAAAAAAAAGAATCCATTTTAATTTACGGCGATTACGATGTAGACGGCACAACTGCCGTTAGTTTAGTGTATCATTATTTAAAATCGCACCATGCACCGATTCAATACTATATCCCAGACCGTTATACGGAAGGTTATGGGATTTCAAATCAAAGTATTGAATTTGCCGCTCAACATACGTTTACCCTAATCATTGCGTTGGATTGCGGGATTAAAGCGTTGGAACCCATTGAAAAAGCAAAACAGTTGCAGATTGATGTTATTGTATGCGATCATCATTTACCCGGCCCAAAGTTACCCAATGCCCATGCCATTTTAAACCCCAAACAAAAAGCCTGTCAATACCCTTATAAAGAATTGAGCGGTGCCGGTATTGGTTTTAAACTTATTCAAGCATTATCAAAATCGTTTCACGACGAGGACGCTACTTGGGCCTATTTAGATTTAGTAGTTTCGAGCATTGCCGCCGACATGGTTCCCATTACTGGTGAAAACCGTGTTTTGGCTTTTTTAGGCCTTCAGCAAATTAACCTCTACCCCAGAGCCGGTCTTAAAGTTTTACTGGAGGGCGGTGCAATTAAAACCCCCGTAACCATTAGCACCTTGGTTTTTACATTGGCACCTCGTATAAATGCCGCGGGTAGAATGAAACATGCTCACATGGCTGTAGAATTGCTGCTTTGCGACGAGGAATCACAAGCGGTATTATTATCGGCAGAAATTAATGATACCAATCTATTACGCCGGGATGTAGATTCGGAAACGACCCTTCAAGCAATTGAAATGGTAAAATCCAATCCGGAAAATGAAAAAAAATTCAGCACCGTGCTATTCCATTCGGGATGGCATAAAGGAATTGTAGGTATTGTTGCGTCCCGGTTAATTGAACAATTTTACAAACCCACCATTATTCTTACCGAAAGCGACGGAAAACTTACCGGCAGCGCGCGCAGTGTTCGAGATTTTGATTTGCATGCGGCGCTTGAGCAGTGTTCGGATCTTTTATTGCAATTTGGAGGGCATAAGTTTGCAGCTGGATTAACCTTGGAAAAATCCATGCTAAATCCATTTATATTAAAATTTGAAACGGTGGCCTCAGGCATGATTTCTCCTGAACAACGTATCCCATCCCTTGAAATTGAAGCCGAACTTGCCTTTGAACAATTGACTCCCAAATTTTTAAAGGTACTTGAAAAAATGGCGCCGCACGGACCCTCCAATTTAAACCCTTTGTTTATAAGCAAAAATGTTCAGGACTCGGGTTGGGCTCAAGTTACCGGACAAAATCACTTAAAACTCCAATTGTTTCAAAAACAAAATGTTAATTTACAATTTGCCGCTATTGCATACCATCTTGGAAATCTCATTGACCTGATACAGTCCAAACGTCCCTTTGATATTGTATATAAAATTATTTTTACCAAACCCGGATCCGGTTCAAAACGCAGCATTCAATTGGTAATAGAAGACCTTAAGCCTTCGGTTTAAAAGCGTTATAAATATTTACGAAATTATTCGAATTTGATTTTTTAAAATGTCTTGCATGGTTTCACGTTCGCGAATTAAATGGGCTTTCCCCTGATACATTAAAACTTCTGCCGGACGATAGCGTGAATTGTAATTAGAGGACATTGTAAAACCGTAGGCCCCTGCGTTTTTAAAACTTAAAATATCGCCTTCTCGAACTTCGGCTATTTTTCGGTCCCAGCCAAATGTATCGGTTTCGCAAATATAGCCTACAACGGTATAAATTCGGGGAGTGCCAGCTGGATTTGAAATGTTTTCAATGTGATGGTAGGCATCGTAAAACATTGGACGCAGCAAATGATTTTGACCTGAATTTACTCCAACAAAAACAGTAGAAGTGGTTTGCTTAATAACATTGGTTGTTACTAAAAAAGTTCCCGATTCGCTAACCAAGTATTTACCCGGCTCAAACCATAATTCCAACTCTCGTCCGTAGGTACTGCAAAAGGTTTTAAAATGGCGTGTAATTTCTTTTGCCAATGCATTTACATCGGTCGTTACATCCCCATCTTTGTAGGCAACTTTAAAACCACTCCCAAAATCTATAAATTCTAAATCGGGAAAATGCTGTGCGGTATCAAACAAAAGTTCGGCACCTTGTAAAAAAACACCGGCATCCAATATGTCCGAACCGGTGTGCATATGCAAACCGTTAACCCGAATTTGATTGGATTTTATTATTCGTAACACATGGCGCATTTGGTAAATGGAAATACCAAATTTTGAGTCGATGTGTCCGGTAGAAATTTTAGTGTGGCCTCCAGCCAATATATGAGGATTAATTCGTAAGCAAACCGGTACTGAAGCTCCGTACCTATGGCCAAACTGTTCTAAAATGGAAATTGTATCAATGTTAATCTGAACGCCGGCATCTACCGCAGATGTTATTTCATCCATAGACACACAATTGGGCGTATATAATATATCTTCAGGTTTAAATCCTGCTTCCAAACCCAGCCAAACTTCTTGAATAGAAACCGCGTCCAGTCCAGAACCTGCATTTTTTAACAAGGCCAGAATATTAATGTTGTTTAAAGACTTGCAGGCAAATTTAATTTTAAGTTTTAGTTCTCCGAAAGCCCGGGTTAAATTTGAGTATTGAGACAGAATGGTATCGGCGTTGTAAATATATACCGGAGTTCCAAATGCATGTGCTATTTCAAGTAAAGGCTGTTCCGTGTTTTTTAATTGTATTGAACTCATAAGGAGGGATTTAATGGTATGGACACGGCTTTATAAACCCTGTAAACCAGGTAAATACAAATTAGCATCAGCAGTA
>CAWUNH010000226.1:0-3169 GCA_963923435.1 uncultured bacterium | reverse complement strand
GGCTTTTGCAACAAAGGCGTCGAGGTGTCTGTAAAACAACCCAATACCAAAGGCGTTTTGAGTGCGGCCTCCGGTAAATTTGGTTCCGGTACGCAACCGGTACTTGGCCAGCGAACCAAAATACAAAGACTGAAATTGCGCCTGCTTTTGTAACACCAGTGCGGGCATTAGCGTAAAACGGGTGTCGATGATGTCGATGACCGAGGTTATTGACCACACGTGTTTAATGGGCATTTCATACAGTGAGCCCACCCCAAAATCCTGTACCGGCTTATTCAGGTGAAATCCTCCGTAGGCCAACCGAATTCGAATTTCATCATCGTGGTCCTGATCGGTTGACAAAAACGAATACTCATATGCAGCACCCAAAGATAAGTCCACCGTAGTAAACTGACGGTAGGGTACTTCTCCGCTAACTAAACTGGGATCGAGATAATTGCCATTAAACTGCGATGCATACAGTAAATTATTGTACTCTCCGTTCATGGCCCAGGTTCCGCCGGCCAAACCAACACTGGCAACCGAATGGCGGTTAATTTTAAGCAAACCGTTTAAATGCAACAAAATATTGGTGGTTGAAAGGTTGGCGGCTCCGGCTTTATCGTTGATAATTTGAAGTCCTAAACCCATAAATGCGGGACGCGTACGGGTTTTAAACAAGCCTCCGTCTACGGACAAGGCCATGGTTTTAAATGTGTTGTTCATGGCCGGCCATTGGTTGCGGTAATTGGCCGTACTGCGCACAAATCCATTAAAAAAACCTGCATTGGCAGGCGAAAGCATCAACGGTGTTTCTACAACCTGAGAAAAATGCAAATCTTGTGCATACAAATTACTGGTAACAACAAGAGCCCATCCCGTGAATAAAATCGATTTAAAAAAATTTATTCCCTGTTTCATACTTATCGGGTTAGAGTTACGTTTCCGCTTAGAGTTTTAGTTTCGCCGCTGGCCTCTCTATAAGATAATACATAGGCATACACTCCGGTTGGAGCCATACTGCCTTTATAATTTCCATCCCACCCGTTTGATTCAGGATCTTGGCTTTTATAAACCTCCTGACCCCAGCGGTTCCAAACAATCAATTGATAATCGGTTACGTAAAGGCCGCTGCCCAAGGGTTTAAAAACATCGTTTAAACCATCTCCATTGGGTGTAAACCCATTGGGTATATTGGCATTTTCACCGTTTGAAACAGCTCCTTCGGTATCTGTAAAAACAGCTGTAACATCGTCTTGTGTATAAAACTGAATGGCTACGGAATCTTTAGTGGCAGGATCCATGGGCGTATGATTTTTAAATTCCCAGTGGTGAAATTTATACCTCGAATTTAATGGACTGGCCTTAAAACTCATGGTAGTTGAATAGTAGTTACCAATCCAGGTGAATTTATCGAGCAGTAAACTGTTTAATTTAACGGTACCAGCGCCTTTAGGATATACATCTACCACAATTGGGTAGGGACCGTACACTCCGTAACAGCCGGGTTTTTTAAAGTAATTGGCTACAATGTCGCAGCGACGTGCTACGGCATTGCGTAATTTAACCATGTTGGAATCCCACAAATTCATTTCTGTAATAAATACCCCTGGACCCGCAGCACAACCGGGATCTTCATGACACCGCATTTCTCCTAAATAAAGGGAGTCAATTGCATCAAAATGCTTTAAAATATTCGCGCAGGAAAGCGGACCGTTCATTAAATCCTGATAACGGTTACGGTATTCGAGTTTAAAGGATGGATTGCCGGTGGTAGAATTCATGAATTTCCACAACAGGTTTCCATGGGCATTCAGCGCCATAGCACTGATGGGTATTGTGGAGGAATGAATGGCACAGGGACTTACATCTCCGTTAAAATACGAAAGGGTGTTGGTGGGCAAGCCAATGCCAGCAGGAACCGTATAGTTAAAGACGGTAGGCATGTTCCATAAATAATAATGCCATTTATCACCGGGTTTTCCAGACTGCCCGCCTTTTGCCAAGGCGACGTTGTAATTCCAGATGTCGGCATTCATCCCATAACTGTTTAATATCATGTAGTCGATAAAACTGCCCTTGTCCAGGTGTTTCATAACCGAGGCATAATACGATCCTGGCAGGCTGCTGTTCATGGGTTTTGTCATAACCACATCGTATACGGCGCTTTTAAAATTATTACTAAAAGTAGAGGCCGAACCGTCCGGATAACTTACAATTCCGTCTCCGTTATGATAAAAACACATATCGAGAGAATCTTTAGATTGACCGTTGTAAAACTGCTCGTAATACTTATCAAAAACCTCTGTTAAATTATACACTCCCCAGTATTTACCGTTTACAAAAGTGACTACAGGTTTAATATGAAGCGGGTTTACCCTTAAATTATTTTTAGCCGCCAAGGATTGGTAAAAAACATCCCTTAATCCGGTGGCATAAGAAGTAACCGTTGCAACCGCATTGGGAGCCGAGTGGGATTCGATGTCTCCGCCTTTTAAATGCAGGGTTGGAAATACCGAGCGTGTGCTGGTGCCCAGGGTTGAAATATTAAATAAAGGGCCCTCAAAATTGCAACCAAAACCATAGCGGTCGTCAATGCTGATGTAGTATCCGCGTTGAAGGGTTCGCCATTCTTCATTGGGCGGCCGGTTGATAATGGCATATCCTTCTGTAGCCTGTTTAAATTGATCGTAATATTCGACGTGAACGGTGGTAGAGGGTGGATTGCCGTTGGAAATAAACCAAGCGCTGTCGGCTTTATCTATAGAGAGGGAAAGCACACCAAAGTTTTTAGAAAAATTTTGATGGGCGGGATCTATAAAATAGGTATTGGATTCGCAAAAACTTTCCAGATAATCCGTTAGCGCTGAACAGGCGGCTGCTCGGGTGGTATTGGGCACTGCCACCATGCGAACCAAACTGGTGTTTCCCAAAACAATAAAGCTGGACAAAGAGTCGAAATATTGCGTGGCACTGGCCGCTCCGGGAACGGGATAATCGCCGTTGGTGGTATAAAAAATATCAATACAGGGATATGCGGCGGTATCGTAGGTCTGACCCATGTATTTTACATAAATATTTTGGGCCCCTTCTGTAAAAAATCCACCGGCATTAATTTGAGCGGTGTAGGCGCCCGGTGCTACCGTTTGAGTTGCGTTTGCGGAAAACATTTTAGGACGCGGCAAATAAT
>CAWUNH010000225.1:0-3178 GCA_963923435.1 uncultured bacterium | reverse complement strand
ATCACATCGCTATGGCCTCCCAAATACTTGGTGGCACTGTGCATCACAATATCGGCACCCAGCAGCAAGGGATTTTGTAAAAAAGGTGAGGCAAAGGTATTGTCCACGGCCAATAAAGCACCACAGGATTTGGCATACTGGGCGCAACGTACAATATCGACAATTTGCATGGTAGGGTTGGTAGGAGTTTCAACCCAAAACAGTTTGGTATGATTGTTTATACTGGTTTTAACCTGAAGGGGATCGTTTAAATCAATAAAATGAAAAACAATACCCAGGGGTTCAAAAATTTGTTTAAACATTCGGTAACTGCCACCGTATAAGTCGTTGCCGGTTATAACTTCATCACCGGGCCTGAGCAATTTTATTACCGCATCGATGGCTCCCATACCGGAACTAAAACACAAAGCATGTTGGCCCTTTTCCAATGCTGCAATATTGCGCTGCAGTGCCTCTCGGGTCGGATTTTTTCCTCTTGCATAAGCATAGCCCTGGTGCTGTCCGGGCGATTCTTGTGCGTAGGTGCTGGTTTGAAAAATAGGAGTCATAACTGCTCCGGTACTGGGATCGGGCGATTGACCGGCATGAATGGCCGCGGTTCCAAATCCGATGGTTTCGGTCGTATTCATTTAAAAATTGGGTTTAAGTAAATAGGTACTGTAAAAAGTTAGAATGTGTTGAACGGCCTCGTCTGCTGTATCAACCAGGGTAAATAATTTTAAATCATCCATGTGAATATTTTTCTCAGAGTTGAGCATGGTGGTTTCCATCCATTCCATCAGTCCTTTCCAATAGGCAGTTCCTACAAGTATAACCGGGAAGGTGGCAATTTTATTGGTTTGTACCAGTGTTAAGGCTTCAAACAATTCATCCATGGTTCCAAAACCGCCCGGTAAAGCAATAAATCCTTGTGAGTATTTTAAAAAAATAGTTTTTCTCACAAAAAAATAATCAAACTGTATGTTTTTGTCGGGATCAATGTAGGCATTGTGTTTTTGTTCAAAGGGCAATTGAATGTTTAATCCAACCGATTTACCCTGTCCCTTTTGTGCACCTTTGTTGGCGGCTTCCATTATACCGGGACCGCCACCTGAGATAATTCCAAAACCGTGCTGAACCAATTTAAAGGCAATTTCTTCGGCAAGCGCATAGTAAGGGCTATTGGGAGCAGTGCGGGCGCTGCCAAAAATGGAAACGCAGGGTCCAATACGAGACATTTTTTCAAAACCTTCGACAAATTCGCTCATGACTTTAAAAATTTGCCAACTGTTTTGAGCTTTAATATCGTTCCAGTCTTTGGGTTCTAAAGCGTTTCTGTAATTTTCATGCGTTGGACGGTTCATATTGATGCGGTTGTTTCTTTTAGGCGTTCGGAATTTTCGGCAAATTGTAATTTATCAATCAGGTCTTGAATAGCTCCGTTTACAAAACCGGTTAGGTCGTAGAGTGTTTCGTTGATGCGATGATCGGTTATGCGGTTTTGAGGATAATTGTAGGTTCTTATTTTTGCACTTCGATCGCCGGTACTAACCATGGTTTTGCGTTTTTGACTCACCTCTTGCATTCGTTTTTGATACTCTATATCGTACAGTTTGGATCGTAGCATTTGCATGGCCTTTTCACGATTGCCAAGTTGATTGCGCTCTGTTTGGCACATTACTACAAGTCCGCTGGGTTTGTGGGTGAGGATAACCTTGGATTCTACTTTATTAACGTTTTGACCGCCGGCACCACCGCTTCGGGCCGTTTGCATTTCAATATCAGCTTCGCGAAGTTCAACATCCAGTTCTTCTGCTTCTGGTAACACCACTACCGAGGCTGCGGAAGTATGCACCCGACCTTGGGTTTCAGTTGCCGGCACACGCTGTACCCGATGAACCCCGCTTTCAAATTTTAAAATGCCATAGGCGCCGGGACCTTTTATTTCAAAAATAATTTCTTTGAATCCGCCCATGGTGCCTGGATTTGCGTCAACAACATTTATTTGAAAGCCTTTTTTTTCGCAAAATCGCGAATACATTTCAAATAAATTTCCCGCAAAAATCGAGGCCTCATCTCCACCGGTACCGGCCCGCAGTTCCATTACACAGTTTTTTTGATCTTCCGGATCTTTAGGAATCATAAGCAACCGAATTTCTTCAGCCAGTTCCTGTTCACGCAGGCGGGAAGTTTCAAGTTCCAACTTGGCCAGTTCTATAAAATCACGGTCCTGTTCCTGATCCAAAAGTGATTCTGCACTTTTTATTTCATGAAGTGTTTTTTTATAATCGTTTATTTTAAAAACAATCTGATCCAACTCTTTGTATTCCTGATTCAGCTTTTTAAATTGTTTTAAATCGGCAATAACTTTAGGGTCTGCCAATTTGAGAGCAATATCTTCGTGTTTTCTGCAAAGCGCCTCCAAACGTTCCAACATAGCCTACGAAGATACAAAACCTGAGCTATTTTTTTTGTGCAAGCGACAAACCGTCCCGCATATTAAGGATAAACACCTTTAATTGGGGATGCGAATTAAGAAACGCATTGTAATCTATCATGGATTGCGCTATAGCATCCGGCTGGGAAGATACCACCCGCCCTTTCCATAAAACATTGTCGCTTATAAAAAGTCCGCCCGATTTGAGCAGGGGTATTAAAGCTTCCGCATAAGCCCGATAGGCTTTTTTATCTGCATCCATAAAAATTAAATCAAACGGGCCCTGTTGCTGAATAAGATGATCTTGAATGTTGCCCGACAATGAGATAATGCGATCGGCATAGACGGATCGATTAAAAAAATCACGGGCAGTGTTTAAAACCGTTTCATCGCGTTCTATGGTAATTAAACAGCCCTCGGGTTGTAGCCCCTCGGCCAAGCAAAGCGCAGAATAACCCGTAAAGGTGCCCAATTCAAGGATGCGTTTGGGTTTAATTAACTGGCTAATCCAGCTCAAAAACCTACCTTGTTCGGGTCCTGAAATCATGTTTGATCCGTGGTGTTTCAGTAAGGTTGTTGTGTGCAATTCGTATAATAATTCAGATTCCTTAAGGCTGTTTTCTAAGATATAATTCTGAACGGTCATGCCAGTCTTTTTTGCAAGGTTGCGCTAATATTACCAAAAGTTTGACCCGGAGAAAACCGTCTCCAATTAAAACGATCAAAGGGGGAACCGCAAATTAAATACTGATCCAAGCCGCA
>CAWUNH010000224.1:0-3195 GCA_963923435.1 uncultured bacterium | reverse complement strand
AATACTATGTCTGAAGAACCACTTGATCATACCGACCGAGCACAGGTAACCCACATAAGTGGGTTGTTTAAAAACTGGTTTGTTGATTACGCCTCCTATGTGATACTGGAGCGCGCCGTACCGGCTATTGACGACGGGTTAAAGCCCGTACAGCGAAGAATTTTACACAGCATGTGGGAATTGGAAGACGGACGGTATAATAAAGTGGCCAATTTGATTGGTAATACCATGAAATACCATCCGCACGGAGATGCCAGTATTGGAGACGCACTGGTAGCGTTGGGCCAAAAAGATTTACTCATTGATTGTCAGGGAAACTGGGGAAATATATTTACCGGCGACAGCGCTGCGGCCCCTCGATACATAGAAGCCCGCCTGAGTTCATTGGCGAAAGATATTGTATTTAATCCTAAAACAACAACCTGGGGCCTTAGTTACGACGGCCGCAATAAAGAACCTCTAACGCTTCCCGTTAAATTTCCACTGGTATTGGCACAGGGCGTGGATGGAATTGCCGTTGGGCTTGCCTGTAAAATTTTACCCCATAATTTTAATGAACTGATCGATGCCTCCATTCAGGTATTAAAAGGTAAAAAAGCAGAAATTTATCCCGATTTTATTACCGGTGGCATTGCCGATTTTAGCGAATATAAAGATGGTTTAAGAGGTGGAAAAATTAAAATTAGAGCAAGAATTAAAGAACTCAACTCCAAAACCCTTATAATTTCTGAAATACCCTTTTCCACAACCACCGGTTCGCTGATTGACTCCATACTGGCAGCCAACGATAAAGGGAAAATTAAAGTTAAAAAAGTTGAGGACAATACGGCTGAACACGTTGAAATTTTGGTTCATTTACAACCGGGCATTTCCCCGGATAAAACCATAGATGCGCTTTATGCATTTACTCAATGTGAAATTAGCCTGTCTCCCAACGCCTGTGTTATAGAAAACGAAAAACCCCGCTTTTTAGGAGTTAGTGAAATTTTAAAGCGTTCAACGCAGCAAACCCTTCAGCTGCTTAAAGCCGAACTTGACATCCAACAACACGAGCTGGAAGAAAAATGGCATTTCGCATCGCTTGAAAAACTTTTTATTCGAGAAGAAATGTACATTGAATTCAAATCCTATTCAAGCAAAGAGGATTTGTACGCATATTTATACGAATGCTTTAAACCGCATCGTAAAAAATTAATTCGAGCCCTTACAGACGACGATTTGCATAAACTTACTCAAATACCCATGATTCGGATTACCCGGTTTGATTCTGCAAAAGCCGAATCCTTAATGAAAGATTTGCAGGAGCAATTGGAACAGGTAAAACACCATTTGGCGCATTTAGTAGACTATGCCATCGATTACTTTAAAACGCTTAAGAAAAAATACAGTGCCGGACGGGAACGCAAAACAGAAACCAAGCAACTGGAAACCATTGTAGCCACGCAAGTTATATTGGCCAATGAAAAATTATACGTTAACCGTTCCGAAGGATTTGTAGGCACGGGTTTAAAAAAAGACGAATTTGTAACCGATTGCTCCAACTTAGACGAAATTATTGCCTTTACCAAGGAAGGTAAAATGAAGGTCTTTAAGGTGGCAGAAAAAGTATTTGTCGGAAAAGACATTTTACATTTGGCTGTTTTCAAAAAAAATGATGAACGTACAATTTATCATATGATTTACCGCGACGGTCCAAAGGGAATCACCTTTATGAAGCGGTTTAATGTAACGGGAATAACGCGGGATAAACTTTACGATTTAACCAAAGGTACAGCCGGAAGCAACGTGTACTGGTTGTCTGCCAATCCTAACGGAGAATCTGAAAAAGTACAGGTTCAGCTACGGGCCGTTACCGGACTTCGCAAGCTTCAGCTGGATATCGATTTCAGCGAAATGGACGTTAAGGCCCGCAGTGCGGTTGGAAATATTGTGACCAAATACACGGTAAACAAAGTGGTTTTAAAATCCAAGGGCGCTTCTACCCTTGAAGGTGAAGATTATTGGTTTGATGAGGCAACGCAACGGTTAAAAAAAGAAGACCGGGGTACTTATCTGGGTAAATTCAGCGGAGATGATAAAATTGTTACTCTTTCTGCAAGAGGATTCTACCGAATGTACACCTATGACGTCAATCATCATTTTGACGAAGATTTAATTTGGATTGAAAAATACCAACCCGAATTAACACTCAGCATGGTCTATTTTGACGGTGAAAGTCAACAGTATTTTGCAAAACGTTTTAAACCTGAAGAATTAAGCGGAAAAACGCTGATTATTGCAGAACACGAATCCAGCCGAATTGAACTGGTCACCTCTCAAACAAATCCACAGATTGAACTGATTTTTTCAAAAGTAAAAGGGCAACAGCCAAATCCAGAAATCGTATTATTAAACAGCTTTACCGGGGTATCTGGTATTAAAACAAAGGGTAAAAAACTTTCTGCCCAAAAAATAAAAGAAATCAATTTAAAAGAGCCCGAAGAAATTATACAGGCCCGTAGTTTTTTAAGTAAAGAAGATTCCGAATCGACCGGACTGTCACCGGTTGAACTGCATCGAAGAGCCATGGAAAAACTTAATAAAACCAATGCCAAGGATTTTTTAGAGGGCGATGGGCAAATCAGCTTCAATTTTTAGTTGTTCTCCCAATCCCCTGTTGACTGCATTACGCTACAGTTTTTTGGTGTTTTTGCTGTTCTTGAATACGCCCTGCCATACTCAATCGGTTGAATCAAAAAACATTTCAGTGTTTTTAGAAGGGGGTGGTCCCGCCTATTTGGGTTCAATCAATTTAGAATACTCCTTAAAATACCCTTTCAGCATAAACCCTGTGTTTCGAGCGGGACTTTGCACTTATCCCCTAAGAGATTTTACAAATACCTGGAATCCTAACTTCGTCATACCCCTGTTATTTGGATGCCACTCTGGAAGCATACACCGAATTATTTTAGAATTTGGGACGGTTTATTCCAATTATGTGGTATCAGAAACAGGCGGGCCGGTACGAAAATCCTTGTTTAGTATCAGTTTACCAATTGCCTACCGGTATTGTCCCCAAAAGTTGAGAATTTGGTTTCAACTGGAATACGCTCCGCTTTTTAATAGCTACCGATTTCAAAAGCATTGGGGAGGAATTGCCTTGGGCTATAGATTTAGATAAATTGATTTTCTAATATTGAAATATTTTATGTTTTA
>CAWUNH010000223.1:0-3197 GCA_963923435.1 uncultured bacterium | reverse complement strand
ACACAGCATGTTAAGCGAATTTCCAAATTGCATGTCACTCAAGCTGTCTCCAATCATAACGCTTTTAGAAAATTCAATTTCGGGATGTTCCAATTTTGCTTGTAAGGCCATACCGGTAGCCGGTTTTCTAAAAACGGGTTGAGAACTTTCCAGTTCAGTAGCACAGTAAATTGCATTTGGCAATGCATGTGCTTTTTGAAGCTCTGATTTTAATTTTTCGTGCAATTGGTTTAACGCATTTAAACTCATGATTCCTTTGCCAACGCCTTGTTGATTGGTTACAATAAACATAAATTTAAATGTTTGTCTGAGTTGTTGAAGGGCATTAAGTGCGTTATCGGTAAATAAAAATGCATCCCAGCTTTTTACATAATCGTTTTCCAGTTTTTCATTAATTACACCGTCGCGGTCTAAAAACAAAACATCATATTGCTGACGGTTTATAGAGGGGTAATTCATGTTGTGCGCGTTTAAAGTCGGCAGGAATGCCAATATCAATAAAATATCCCGAAGTTGGAAATGCATATAAATGGGGATGGGATTCAAAAAACGAATGTTCCAAAGAAAAGCTATTGAGGTGCTGGGTTCGGTTAAAAAAATCAGATTTAGTGAGGATGTAAACCCCGGCATTGATCCAGCCGCTTTGAGTATTGCTTTGTTTTTCTTTAAATTTTACAATACGGTTATCCGCATCGTATTCAACGCTGCCAAAACGGCTACAATCTTTAATTTGCTTTAAAAGTATTGCTGCCTCAAGGTTTTTATTTTTAAAATAATCGCTAAATTCTTTAATCGAAAAGGGGGCATAAGAATCCCCGTTTAAAACCATCAGATTTTCGCTTTTAAGGGTATTCCAGCAAAACTTAAGGGCACCTCCGGTTCCAAGAGGCTCGGGTTCGTAATGGTAATTAAACAAATGGTTTGGAAAACCTTTGTTTAGGGATTGTTCGATGGCCTCCCCCTTGTATCCTAATGAAAAATGGAGGTCTTGCACGCCTTGTTTCAATAAATGATCCACTAAATAGTGAATAAATGGAATGCCTGCAATCGAAGCCAAAGGCTTTGGAACATCCGAAACCTCAGATTTTAATCGTGTACCCGAACCACCGGCTAAAATTAAAACCGGTATCATGACCTTGGGTCAAATAAACATTGCTCTATGTATTCGCATAGGCTATGACCAATTAACATGTGGCATTCCTGAATGCGAGGCGTGTCTTTACTTGGAATGGCGATACACAGGTCGGCTATGGAAGAGAGACGACCCCCGCCAGCACCTGTAAATGCCGCTGTATACAAGCCTTTGGATTTTGCGTGTTGCAAGGCCTCAATAATATTTTCGCTGTTTCCGCTGGTACTTAAACCAATTAACAAATCGCCTTCATGTCCAATGGCTTCCACCATACGACTGAATACAAATTGATACCCATAATCGTTTGCCACGGCTGTTAAATAACTGGTGTTTACATGTAAGGCCTCAGAATTCAGGGGTGGGCGATCTTTGTAGTACCTTCCGCTTAATTCGGCTGCTAAATGCTGGGCATCGGCAGCACTGCCACCGTTACCGCACCATAAAATTTTTCGGTTGTTTTGGTATGTTAACAGCATCCGTTCGGCCAAAATTTCAATGCTTTTGCATAGGGTTTGGTCTGCGGCAATTTTATTTTTCAAATCTGCAGAGGATTTTAGCCTCGATTGAATCAACGATAACATATGTAAAAATAGCATTAATAAAAATACAATTGGAAAACAAAAACTACACACACGTTACTGCATCCTTTAGATAAGACAGCACTTTATAATTTTTAGTATTATTTTAATTTGTCAATGTTTAAATCAAGTACTTTTGTTAAATGCATATTGAGGTATGTCATAGTCCTGCGCAGTATCCCTTGTTTCACAAACCCAATCAGGTGGTAGTGGTAATTGACGTACTTCGAGCAACCAGTGCCATTGTAACAGCTTTTTTTCACGGAGTTAGTAAAATGATTCCGGTAGCTTCTGTTGAAGAGGCAAAACGGTATCAAAATTTAGGCTTTTTAGCAGCAGCAGAGCGTCACGCGCAAATTGTAGAAGGATTTGATTTAGGCAACAGCCCTTTCGGTTATATGAATCCTAAATTAAAAGGAAAAACCATAGCCATCACAACAAGTAACGGTACCCAAGCAATTACAATGGCTGCACGTGCCGAACGAATGCTCATGGGATCGTTTTTAAATTTAGAAGCCTTGTGTGAAACGGTTCAAGAAGATGGCCGGGATGTTGTTTTTTTATGTGCCGGTTGGAAAAATAAATTTAATCTGGAAGACACGCTGATGGCCGGTGCAGCAACGCATCAGTTAATTCAGCAATTTGGAGGCCAAACCACCTGCGATGCAGCCATTGCGGCCATGCATCTATACCAACTGGCCCAGGCAGACCTGTTTAAATTTTTAGAACAATCTTCACACCGGCAACGGCTTTCAAAGTTGCAATTGGAACGCGATGTGCATTATTGTCTTACATTAAATCAGTGTCCGGTAGTTCCGGAGTTGGATGGCCGATACCTGATTAAAGCTTAGATTTTAATTTTCTGGAACCCTCATACAGTTCAAACCCTAAAAACTTACATTCCAGAGCCCCGTTAAAAACAGTAAATTTTTTAGAAGGTTTTAATCCAATACTTTTTAATGCTTCGGTATGACTGCTGATAATCCACGCCGTATATCCGGAGTACCAGCGTTTTAAGGTATTGCCAAGTTCGCGGTAAAAATGAGTAATTTCTGATAACGGCATACGTTCTCCATAGGGAGGGTTTAAAATAATAACACCCTGAGACTTTTGTGGAGGGAGTTCAAAAAAAGAAGCATTGGTGCATTGAATAACGTCTGCTAAATCGGCTTTTTTAACCGTTTTTAGGGTAGACTCGTATGTCTTTTTTTGAATTTCGTTTGCCTGAATAGTAAGAGGGATTTCTTTTATTCGCGAAAGGGCCGATTCTTTTACACGGTTCCACAATTCGGGATTAAACTGCTTGAGAGATTCAAAGGCAAATCGATCGCGGTACATGCCTGCTGGTATCTGCAAGGCATACATTGCAGCCTCAATGGCCAGAGTTCCGGAACCGCTCATACCGTCCAATAAATAGCTTGGGGCATTCCACTGGCTTAATTGAATTAAACCGGCCGCTAAAACCTCCTTCATGCTGGCTTGGTGAG
>CAWUNH010000222.1:0-3219 GCA_963923435.1 uncultured bacterium | reverse complement strand
TGCTTAGATAATATCCTTTTGTATAGCGTCTTTTTTGCAGATTCCAGCTGCTGCAAGCATTTAAAAGGAATGCAATTCCAATGATACAAATCAGATAATTTCGTTTCATAAAATTTTACAATACGGTTACAATATACATAAAGCAGGTTTAAGCCAGCGCTTAAGGACAATTAAATTTAGCCATCGTCCTTTAAACAAGGGGTTTAAATACTTGCATTTTTTGCAATTAAATCCTCCAGCCAATTTACTACATTTTATAGCATTGTATTGCTATCGCTTAGTATACATTTGTGGGAGTATTAATTGAAAAATAAAAAACACGTATATATGGCAAACAAAAAAACCAATGATGAAATCCTCGATGCGCTCGAACATTCGGCAAACGTTTCGAGTAAAAAAACCATTTCTTCCGAAAAATTAAAAGCCCTTCAACTCACGCTTGATAAGCTTGAAAAAACCTATGGCAAAGGTACCATTATGAAATTGGGCGACAGTCAGGTCGAACCGATGGAGGCCATTTCCACAGGTTCGCTGGGATTAGATGTTGCTTTGGGTATCGGAGGACTTCCCAAGGGACGTGTTGTGGAAATTTACGGTCCCGAATCTTCCGGAAAAACAACCCTGGCCACCCATGCCATAGCCAATGTTCAAAAACAAGGCGGTATCGCTGCAATAATTGATGCGGAACATGCTTTTGACCGCTTTTATGCAGAAAAATTAGGTGTTAACACAGAACATTTGCTTATCTCCCAACCGGATAACGGCGAACAGGCGCTTGAAATTGCAGATAATTTAATTCGCAGCGGCGCCGTCGACTTAGTCGTTATAGACTCGGTAGCGGCCCTAACACCCAAAGCAGAAATTGAGGGAGAAATGGGCGACAGCCGCATGGGACTTCAGGCCCGTTTAATGAGTCAGGCCCTGCGTAAATTAACCGGCACTATAAGTAAAACGGGATGTTGTTGTATTTTCATCAACCAGTTGCGCGAAAAAATTGGCATCATGTTTGGAAACCCCGAAACCACCACCGGAGGAAATGCCCTAAAGTTTTACGCCTCGGTTCGTTTGGATATTCGCCGCATCAGTCAACTTAAAGACGGAGAAAACGTTACCGGAAACCGGGTTCGTGTGAAGGTGATCAAAAACAAAGTGGCGCCGCCTTTTCGTCAATCGGAATTTGATATAATTTTCGGAGAGGGCATTAGCCGGGTTGGTGAAATCATTGATATCGGTGTAGAAAAAGGCGTTATTAAAAAAGCCGGCGCCTGGTTTTCGTATGAAGATACCAAGTTAGGACAGGGTCGCGAAGCGGTTAAAGCGCTGTTTATAGAAAACCCCGATTTAGCAGAAGAGATAGAACAAAAAATTAAACAGGTTCTCATCGAAGAGGCTAAAGAATAAAACGGCCTGCAACAATTTATTTTTGAGATTTTAGCCCCGCAGTAGCGGGGTTTTTTATTCCTTATTAGCTGGGGTTTTTTACTCATTAAACCGGGTTAAACAAGTAATTTAATAGTACCTTTAATGGGTAACAGATTGAATGTTAAACTATTTTCAAGCCGAACCCTTTAGCGGGTCATAAAAAAAGCCATGAACCTTAAACTTGCGGTTGTAGGCGCTACCGGATTGGTTGGCCAAAAAATTGTATCGGTTTTATCAGAGCGAAAATTTCCGTATTCCGAATTGTTGGTGGCCGCCTCTGATGCCTCGGCGGGTAAACAAATATTGGTTAATTCCAAATCCTATACCTTGTTACGAATGGAAGAGCTCGTTGAACGCAATCCCGACATTGCCCTGTTTTCTGCAGGTTCGGGGCCTTCCTTAAAATGGGCTCCGGAAATTACGCGACGTAACGGTTGGGTCATTGATAATTCATCCGCTTGGCGCATGCATGCTAATGTGGCCCTGGTGGTTCCAGAAATAAATGCCCATGCCATAACCTCGAGCCAAAAAATAATTGCCAATCCTAACTGCTCTACCATACAATTGGTTATGGCCTTGCATGCCCTGCACCGAAAAAATAAAATTAAACGGCTGGTTATTTCAACCTATCAAAGTGTTACCGGTACCGGAGCGCATGCAGTAAAACAATTACTGGACGAACGCTCGGGTAAAACCCCTTTAAAACAAGTTTATCCGCATCCCATTGATTTAAATATTTTACCTCAGGTGGATGTTTTTTTAAACGACGGATATACCCGCGAGGAACACAAGCTGATGCAAGAAACCCGAAAAATTTTAGAAAGTCCTGAAATTGCAATTACCGCTACAACGGTTCGGGTTCCGGTTTTGGGAGGGCACAGCGAAAGTGTAAACGTACAGTTTGAACAGGCTATTAGCCTCGAAGAAGTTCGTAACACCATTTCTGAAAGTCCGGGATGTAAGCTCTTAGATGCCCCCGAACATTCCCAATACCCCATGCCCCTGAATGTTCAGGAGCAGGATACCGTGTTTGTTGGAAGAATTCGGTCCGATGCCTCGGCTCCTCATTCGTTTAACCTTTGGATTGTTGCCGATAACCTCCGTAAAGGAGCGGCGACCAATGCCGTTCAAATTGCGGAACACCTGGTTAATAATTGGAACACTATTTGATTTTAATTACTTTTAAATATGATTATTCCTCCCATAAACTTTAAAGCCTGGATCGAAGAGCACCGGCATCTTTTAAAACCGCCCGTTAATAATAAAGTGGTTTATAAAGATTCTGATTTTATTGTCATGGTGGTAGGCGGACCCAATTCACGTAAAGATTTTCATTACAACGAGGGAGAAGAATTTTTTTACCAATTGGAGGGCTCTATAGAAGTGGTTGTTCAGCAAAACGGTAAAGCGGTTAGCATGCCCATTCGAGAGGGTGAAATATTTTTATTGCCCGCAAAAGTGCCGCACAATCCTAAGCGGGGTCCAAACACCATTGGTTTGGTTGTAGAACACCGAAAAAAAAACAATGAAAAAGATGGCTTGCTATGGTTTTGCGAGCATTGCAACCATAAATTGCACGAGGTATATTTTAATTTAACCGATATTGCAAGTCAGTTTCAGGGCGAGTTTAAACGTTTTTATTCGAGTATAGAATTACGTACCTGCAAAGCATGCGGCCATGTAATGGAGCCTCCGCCAACCATTGCATGAACCTGCCCTCCCCTTCTGATTCACTAAATCTGCGTGCCAACCCTGTCTCTTATACACATCTGACGCTGCCGACGAAGGCTTAGGTGT
>CAWUNH010000221.1:0-3222 GCA_963923435.1 uncultured bacterium | reverse complement strand
CTGCTGCGTACAATCAATATTATACAAAAAAAGTACTTGAGCTGGATTTGTCGATGTACCAAAATGCAAAAGTTGTGCTAAAAGGCTGCTCTGGGTCTAACATACCACCCGCAGCATATGCGCTCTTGGCCTCAAGGCTTCGGCCCATTGTATACAGTTTGTTTTACGGAGAGCCCTGCAGTACCGTCCCGTTGTTTAAAAATAAAAGACCATGAAAATTCTCTTGTTGGGTTGTTTAATGGTTCTGAATTTTTCTAAGCCATTGCCAAAAGCCATACAGAAGTTGCAAGCAGAATTTTGCAAAGAGGCCTGTGTTCATGAGGCCTGCGTTTATATATTCAAAACCAAGCAATCGTACTTTTATGTATTGCATCCCGGAGCCTGTAAACCCGATCAGTTGCAGCCGGTGTATAATGCAAAAGGTCAATGTTTAGGAAGCCTGGGAGGCCTATCAGGTAACTTTGTAATACAAGGTGTAAATTTCAGCCAGCTGCATGCCTGCGATTCGGTATTATGGTGCAGATAACCCCCTCCATAATATATTTGCAATACAAAAACATATGAAAGGCAAACTCGCAATTACAATATTGTATTTACCCATACTGCTAAATGCTCAAATTAAAAAAAAGGTATTGTTTATTGGAAACAGTTACATCTATGCCAATACCCTGCCTCAAATGATTTCGGATTTAGCCCTTACCAAGCAAGACACCCTTTTGTTTGATCAGTCAGTTGTAGGTGGATTTACGTTTAACAACCATTGCAATTTTCCGCAAACCTGGCAAAAAATCCGCTCCAATTCCTGGGATTTTGTGGTGCTTCAGGCACAAAGCCAGGAGCCTTCGTTTTCTCCGGCTCAGGTAATGGCAAACACCTATCCTTTCGCAAAACAATTAAACGATTCGGTAAAAGCAGCAAATCCCTGTACCGAGGTTTTGTTTTTTTTAACCTGGGGACGAAAAAACGGGGATGCCATGAATTGTCCTGTTTACCCGCCCGTATGTACCTATAATGGAATGCAGGCCCGACTTAGAGAAAGTTATATGGCCTTTAAAGACAGTTTTAAAGCAGCCTGTGCTCCGGTTGGGGTTGCCTGGAAACGCTTTCGTAACCTTTATCCTTTAATTGATTTATACCAGCCAGACGAAAGTCATCCAAGTGTGGAGGGATCGTATTTGGCCGCCTGTGTTTTTTACAGCAGTATTTTTAAAAAAGCCTCTAACGGTTCCACATACTTATCGGGGATCAATTCGGCCACTGCAACTCTGATTCAAAACCTTTCTAGCCAAACCGTTTTAGACAGCATGAGTCTCTGGAATGCGGGAGCAACGGCAACGCAAATAACTGTTGTTGCGCAGCCCAGCCTGTTATGTCCCGGACAATCGCTTACAATTACCGCTTCAGGTGCCTCGACCTATTCATGGAACACCGGGGTCTGGGGTCCGGCATTGCAAGTCCAGAGTTTAGTGGCCGGTCCTTTAAGTTATACGCTTAGTACGAGCAATCAACTTCCCTGTTGGCGCAACTACACCCTAAATTTTCAGGTAGGGGCATGTACCGGCCAATTAGAAAAAGACCCGTATTCTCTGGAAATTTTAATACCTCAGGATGAAGCCTCAATTTTGCTGAGGGCCCAAACAGAAACTCCCGTTCAAATTTATTCCTTGAACGGCAACTGCGAACGCTCGTTTCAGTTGAGGGCGGATCAAAACTACCAATTGAAAATTAATACTTTAAAAAGTGGTTTATACCTGATACGCACTCCCTCCCGCTGCTATAAAATTATTTTATAAACCAATTTTAATAACACCCTTACAAGACCTCATTTTTGTAGTTTTAATTTGTTAAATGCAGGATTAAAAAGTTCAGTTTAAAGCCTTGTTAACGTCCTTGAATATGGTTTTTAAGTTTTATCTGATAAACTGTATCGCATTTACTGACACAAATCAGGGCCGTTCCGTAATGCACTAAGCCCTTGCTTAAACATTGGGATTGCACTTGCTCAATGGTGTAATTTCCAGGCTTTAAAAACATTCTAAAACAACCTACCGAATCGGTTTTAAAACACAGGGTATCGTTGGGACCTACGCAAAAAAGTTTTTGGTTTTTAAAAGGAATGTCGGCTTCGTAAAAGGTTTTTCCGTTCATAATCCCCTGCGATCGTGCAATGCTTATCCAAACACGTCCTTTAATATTGCAATTAAAATTGGCTTGTGCCTTTAAAACATAGCTGCTTAATAAACAGCCAAAAAAGATCAATACGCATAATAAAACACGCATTTTAAAGCAAAGACCGGCGTTTGAGTTCTGTTAAAACCAAATTCAGCTGTTCGTCTTTGCTGATTAATGTAGTATCAACAACAAAGGCATCGGCTGTTTGTATCAATGGACTTTCGCTTCGTGTCCGGTCTTCAAAATCCCGGTATTCCAAATTATCCATAACCTCTTTTAAACTTACCGATTCTCCTTTTAATTGGTGTTCAAGCAAACGGCGTTGTGCACGAACCTCTTTATCTGCCGTCATAAACAATTTTAATTCTGCCTCTGGAAATACATAAGAGCCAATGTCACGACCGTCCATTACCAAAGATTTTTCAGCTCCCATACGACGTTGCAGTTCAACCATTTTTTTTCGAACCTCGGGCAGCTTGCTTACCTGGGTTACCAGCGAACTTATTTCCATGGTCCGGATAGAGGTTTCGCAATTTTCACCGTTTAAAAAAACCTCCGAGGCCTGATGTTGCGGATTGTATTTAAATTGAATGGAAATTTCGGTTAAAGCTTGTATTAGGGCGCTTTGGTTTAAAACCCGGTTATCAAAAAACCCCTGTTGCAGGGCATACCAGCAAACGGCCCGGTACATGGCACCGGTGTCTATGTACCGGTATCCCAAGCGACTGGCCAAGGCTTTGGCTAAGGTGCTTTTACCACAGCCGCTGTAACCGTCAATCGCAATTACTAATCCCACAATCTAAAGGTATAAAAAACGAAAGCTTTAAGATGTTTAAATTTTCTTTTTAATTCTGTTGAGCCAGTTTATCAAATTCAGTACTTTCGCCCCACGTATGTTAACACAGTCAAAGGTCGATGTTCTGTTAGGATTGCAATGGGGCGACGAAGGTAAAGGCAAAATTGTAGATGTGCTCTGTTCGTCGTACCAAACCGTGGCACGCTTTCAGGGCGGACCCAATGCAGGACATACCCTGGTGTTTGACGGTGTAA
>CAWUNH010000220.1:0-3224 GCA_963923435.1 uncultured bacterium | reverse complement strand
GAACACCAACGGGTTTTAGTAACGGGCGGTGCCGGATTTATAGGTTCGCATTTATGTGAAGATTTACTTAAACACCATAACCAAGTGGTGTGTTTAGATAATTTTTCAAATGGCAAACGCAGCAATATTGAGGCTTTTTTAAACCGACCGGATTTTAATTTAATTGAAGGCGACATTCGGGATTTGTCTACCTGCCTTCGAGCTTCTAAGGGTTGCGATGTTATTTTACATCAGGCGGCACTGGGCTCTGTACCCAGATCAATTAACGATCCCATTACCAGCTCTCAGGTAAACGTAGAAGGGTTTTTAAATGTTTTGGTTGCGGCCCGCGACCATGGTATTAAACGTACCGTGTATGCGGCCAGTTCTTCTACCTATGGCGATTCAGAGGCTCTTCCAAAAATAGAAGACCGTATTGGCAAACCCCTTTCACCCTATGCCGTTACAAAACTTGCCAACGAATTGTATGCTCATGTTTTTAATTTAAACTACGGGGTATCTGTAACCGGATTGCGGTATTTTAATGTTTTTGGAGAACGTCAGGATCCTCTGGGAGCATACGCTGCTGCTATTCCAAAATTTATTCAGCATTTTATAAAGCACGAAGCGCCGGTAATTTATGGCGACGGAACCCAATCCAGAGACTTTACCTATGTGGCCAATGTGGTTCAAATGAACCATTTGGCAGCTACGGCCGAGGCGCATACGGTTAATGGACAGGTATTTAATACCGCTGTTGGGGACCGGTGTCCCTTGCTGGAATTAACAGAAGCCATCAAATTGCTCTTGGTGCGCTTGGATCCGGAAATTGCCGGCATAAATGTAACGCTGGGGCCTAAACGAAAGGGCGATATTCCCCACTCGCTGGCCTCTATAGAAAAAGCCCAAACCTTACTGGGATACCGTCCCAGTCATACCTGGAAACAAGGGCTTGAACAAGCCATTGACTGGTATTGGAATTTTTTTAAAGGCCGTTTGCCGCAGACTCCATAATAAGGTTCAAGCAGTAAAATTGCATCTTGCTTGATTATTTTTACCTAATGATTTATACTTAATTGGAATCCAAAACCAAAAAAGGCGCGTTGTAAGAACGGGTGCCGTCCGATAATACAATGTAATAAAGGCCTTCTTGAGTAAACCGAACCGGCAGCTCACAAAATTCAGAATCCATTTTAAAATTTAATTCGTTGTACCTGTATCCCTCGGGGCCGCATATAAAACCTTGCATGCTGGAATTGCTGCCTCCTAAAATTTTTATTTTTAAACTCCCCTGGTTTTTTGGCAAAGGATTGGGACATACAAGCACGGTTCCGTTTGCAGAACTTAAGGGAACAAAAACTGAGGCATAGGCCGTTTCAAATGGAAACAATTCTATTTTATAATAATTAATTTGATTAATTACCGGATTGGCATGAAGCTCGTCTTTTGGTTCATCTGTTCCGGAGGCGCCGCAAACTTGAGGAACGTCTTTTATTACCTGGTAATTCCATTCGTCTGTACTGTGCGATATACGGTAACCGCTGCAGGATACTCCGGCTGAAATAACAAAGTGAATAAGCACCTGATTGTTTTGCGGATACAACTGAACCGCACTTAACCGCTGAGCCTGAAATTTACCAACTGCAATTAGTACAATCAGGCAACAGAATTTATACCGCCATTGTTTTTGGTTCATAGGAGCGTAGTTTGGCTTTTTCTTGACCCTTGTATTCAAAAATAAGAATTTGCGAAGCAGGTTTTACCACCTGGCGGGTCGACCATTCGGTATAATCCAAATCAAAAGGAATTACCAGGTACGAACCGAAATGCCCCTGAATTCCTGCCATTCGGCAATGGTGTTTTTTTTCGGAATCTCTTAACGGCAGGCGCACCATGGGGCTTGGTTTTAATTTAAAATAAGCATAATAATCCAGGGCCAGTAAACTTTGCGCCACCGGGTCGTTGGGTGTTAGTTCCTGCAGCAACGCAAGGGCCGTTTTAAACAAATCCTGCATTTGGTAATGCAGCGTTTTGGATGCTTGATGCATGCGCTGCGAAAATAAAAGAAACACTCTGGAAATACTGTGCTGTTGGGACATGTACCGAATCCAATGCGGCATTTTGTGACCGTTCCATAGCGTGTCCAGTGCCCATTCGATGCGCTGCAGGTCAACCAGCTCGGTTGCGCTTATAAAATCACTGCTTATTAACGTATACGGCGGCTGCGGCATAAACCGGTAATTATACTGCTGATATTCGCGCAGAGGGGTTCCTTTTAAAAATTTAAGTACCCCCAGTTGTAACTCGTCGGGCTGCAATGCCATTACCGTATCAATGCCTGTTAGTACATCCTGGAAACGTTCGTGGGGCAATCCGGCAATAAGGTCTAAATGTAAAATAACATGTTCTTTAATTTGAAGAATTACCTTTCGGGTTTTTTCAAAATTTTGAAACCTCCCAACAGCCCGGTTGCTCTCGGCATGAATGCTTTGTATTCCAATTTCAAAACGCAGTAAACCGGGAGGTACCCGTTGTTGGATAAATGAAATAACATCTGGGTGTAATATATCCGAAGTGATTTCAAACTGAAATGTTTGACCGGGACGGTGATGCTTTAATATAAATTCAAATACCTTAAGGGTAAATTCTTTTTTTAAATTAAACGTGCGGTCTAAAAACTTGATTGTTTTACCATGTTTAATTAAAAACAAAAGGGTGTTAAAAATATACGTTTCGGGTAAATAACGGATTTTATTGTCTAAACTGGCCAAACAAAACTCACATTTATAAGGGCAGCCCCTTGAGGTTTCGATATACAGGACTTTGTTTGGTAATTCGGTAACATCATCGTCGGCGTAGGGCTGAAGAGCGGCCAAGCATTCTACGGGTGTTTTGGGTGCCGGTGGATTTTTAATTATACCCGTTTTTGACTTCCAGTATATTCCGGGAATTTGAGAAAGAGGTTGGCTGTTTTGAATCCACTCGGAAAAAGGCTGCTCGCCCTCATCGTAACAAACGGCGTCAACGGCATTATTATTGAGAATGGATTCGGCATCGTAACTGACTTCGGGGCCGCCCAATAAAATACGTATGCGGGGATTGCGCTGTTTTAGTTGTTTCACACATTCCAGAATGGGAATAATATTCCATATGTAACAACTAAAAGCCACCTGATCAAAATCCATGAGGCTGTTAACAATATCTTCGATGGGCTGCTTCTGTCTCTTATACACATCTCCGAGCCC
>CAWUNH010000219.1:0-3228 GCA_963923435.1 uncultured bacterium | reverse complement strand
CGTTGACCTACCCACCATATAAGATCGTTTTCTCCGTCTACCATTACCCATTGATTTGATTTTTCAATTTGTGGTATTTTTTTTTCACGCATTAAATCACTTAAAAGTTTACGACCTTTCATTCCAAAAGGTTGCATGAAATCTCCTTTTTTATATTTTCGAAGCGTTATTGGAAATTTAAGTTCAGTAATTAAAGCATAAAAACAGTTGGTCTTAAACGTAAAAGTACCGGTGTTGTTGACGACATTAAATTTAGAACAACTGCAAAGTTCTTTAATGGTTTTAAAAACCAAGCTTTCCTCGGGTTGAATGGTAGCAGGTGGTAACAGGGTAATGTCCTTACGATTTATTTGCAATTCAAATAATTTGGATGTAAATGTAAGGGGTCGGTAGGGCACAGGTGCATCTATGCATTGTATGATTTTTTCTATTTGAGCGTTTGAAAATCCAAATTCATTTAGTTTATATGCAATTACTGCCTGGTTTAAGCGGGTATAACTGGATTTAGTTTCAATTTTAAATCCTTTTTTAAAAGGTATGAAAAGCTGATTGGATTGTTCCTCAACGCCGGCCACTAAATCTTGTAAAATTTTAGAATTTTTATAAATGGATTGTTGAAGACGGGGATTTAGTACATATAGTTTTGGTAAAACCTTCTTGCGAATGTAATTTCTTTCGTAAACAGTTTTAGCATTGGTAGAATCGTTGCGAAATTTACACTTTATAGCTTGTAAGTATTCCAATAGTTCAGCTTTCGTAAATGGTAATAATGGTCGTATAACAGTGCCGCGTTTTTCGGCAATGCCAGAAAAGCCTTTAATTCCGGTTCCGTGAATCCAATTTTTAAAAACCGTTTCGGTTTGATCATCGGCATGATGTGCCGTTGCTACCCATGCGATACGGTGTTTATTTTGACACTCTTCAAACCACTGATAGCGAATTTTTCGGGCTTGGTTTTGCAAATTATTTCCTTTTTTATGCCAACCGCTTTCCAACCGATGAATATAAATCGGAAATTTTAAGCGTGTTGCCATTGAATTGCAAAAGGCTTCGTCCGCCAAACTGGACTTTCCACGTAATTGAAAATTAACATGGCATAAGTGTATTTTAACGGGTAGTTTTTGAAGTAAATGCACCAACGCAACCGAGTCGGGACCACCGCTAAGTGCAACTAAAATTGAATCATTTTTAGAAATTATAAAATGACGTTTAAAATGTTCTTTGAATCGACGTTCAAGCGCATGCATTATCGAATAATTTTCTGCATAGGGTTTTTACCCTGGCTTTGTCCTCTTCCGGCAGCTTGTTTTTGTTTAAAAAGTTCCATTCGGCTGGGTGCAGCAACAATGTTAAAAGTATTGTTACGCTCATTTACATCTGCCGTTTCTCTGAGCGGATCTAAAAGCACGGAACTAACTTTTTTATTATACATAAATGTTTTTGTAAAAACAGTTTCGTTTTTTCTCCAAATGTAGGCCGAAATACGTTCTGTAACAGAACTGCCGTCTTCAAACATAAATTGAATTATTACCGGGCTTACAAGTCCGCCTTTATTTCGGCAGGTTAATTCGTATACATATTGTTTATCATATGGATTAAATTCCGAATCGTTCATACTCTCAATGGCTTCCATTCGATTACGAACTTCTTTACTTATTTCTTTTGGTTCCCGGTATGAATAATAAAAGTCTTGCAAGGCCGTATCGCGTTCTACCAGTGGAATAATACCGGCCTCCTGATTTCGTATAGTACTAATGCAGGGCGGTTCCGCAGGTTTGGGAGTTTTTACAATTGTATCCCATTTTACAGCTACTTTTTCTCCTTTTACTATTTGAAAACATTTAACGGTATCCAATGCAATGTCTACGGGTTCTATATCAAAAAACCATCCCCTCCAAAACCAATCCAGGTCAACGGCTGAGGCATCTTCCATGGTTCGAAAAAAATCTGCCGGTTCAGGATGTTTAAAAGCCCAGCGTTGGCAATAGGTTTTAAAAGCAAAATCAAAAAGTTCTCGGCCCATTACGGTTTCGCGTAAAATATTAAGAGCGGTGGCAGGTTTGGCATAGGCATTGGGGCCAAATCCGATTATGTTTTCACTGTTGCTCATAATGGGTTCAAGCTGATCTTTGGGCAATCGCATGTAATCGGTAATTTTGTGTGCAGGCCCCCTTTGAGAAGGATACCGTGCGTCAAACTCTCGTTCGGTTAAAAATTGCACAAAGGTGTTAAGTCCTTCATCCATCCAGCTCCACTGCCGTTCGTCGCTGTTAATGATCATGGGAAAAAAGTTGTGTCCAACTTCGTGAATAATTACTAAAATCATACCGTTTTTTGTAGACTCGGTATAGGTTCCGTCCGAATTGGCCCTTCCAAAGTTAAAACATATCATGGGGTATTCCATTCCGTTGGCAGCCTCGATGCTCTGTGCAACCGGATAGGGGTAAGGGATGGTGTATTTTGAATACGTTTTAATGGTGTGTGCAACCACTTTAGTAGAATAGCGACGGTACAGCGGATAGGCTTCTTTTCCATAAAAGCTCATACACATGACGCGTTTACCCTCGCATTGAACCGGCATGGCATCCCAAACGTATTTACTCGAAGAACCCCAGGCAAAATCCCGAACACTATCGGCTTTGAAAATCCAGGTTTTTGTGAGACGGGTTTTAATTTTTTCAGATGATTTGGCTTCGTCTAAGCGAACAATTTCAAGAGGTTCTTTGGTTGTTTGGGCCATTTTCCATCGTTTGAATTGCTCCGGATTTAAAACCTGTTCGTAATTCTGACATTCTCCAGTGGCACAAATCATATGGTTGGCCGGAACGGTCATGCGTACTTTAAAATTTCCAAACGTTAAAGCAAATTCGCCCCGACCGGTATACTGTTTGTTTTGCCAACCTTGAAAATCGCTGTATACACAAAGTCTAGGATACCATTGCGTCATGGTATATAAATAGGTACTGTCCTCTGGAAAAACTTCATATCCCCCGCGACCCCCAAATCGGATTCGATTGATCATGGTGTAATGCCATTTAACAATAAATTTAAATGTTGTTTTTGGATGAAGTGTTTTTTTTAAATCAATTCGCATCATGGTTCCATTGATGGTGTATGAAAGTGGCTGACCCGAGGCATCGGTTACAAGGTCTATTTTATCGCCAAGCCCTTTTAAAAGCTCTCGGGTTTGCAATCCGCGTAAACTGGCTTCGGTTACCGGATTAGAAA
>CAWUNH010000218.1:0-3231 GCA_963923435.1 uncultured bacterium | reverse complement strand
AAGCCTGTGCCAAACTTTTAAAACAAATTGCAATTCCAAACTCCATTAAAATTTTAGAATCGCACGGTTACCGCATTACCCAAGAAATTCAGGAGGCGCTCTGGTTTAAACTTTTTGTACTGCACGTATACCATGCCGGCGCCTTTAATGTTTCTCAGGCTATGGAAACGGCCTGTCCTGAAGAACCCGGCATGAACCTGATTTTTAAACTCTGGCAAACCCGTGCCGGTAAATTTCAAAATGCGTCACAAAATTATTCCCAGCTGGCCATTGCCGCCTGGTATGAATTGGACCGGCACATCACCTATATCCCATAATACTCATGCACATTGTTTTACAGGGATTTATGGCCTGCGGAAAAAGCAACTTGGGCCCCAAGTTGGCAAAATCTCTGGGCTATTCGTTTGTTGATTTAGACCTTGCCTGCGAAAAGCTTTTTAATACTACCGTTGCAGGCTTTGTAAATGCGCATGGACTTGCCGCCTTTCGTTATACAGAACGCGCCCTGCTAAAAACCCTCTTAAACGCTTCCGAGCCTCAGGTAATTGCATTGGGAGGGGGCACCCTAACCCATCAGCATGTTTTAAATTTGGTGAAAAAAAAATCCATTGTAGTGTATTTAAACACGCCCTTACCCACACTTATAAAACGTTTGCAAAAAAATTTTAAAACCCGTCCCTTAATTAATGGCTTAACGCCGGCCGAACGTAAAATTTTTATACGCGCGCTATGGGAAAAACGGCAAAAGTACTATACTCAAAGCCATCTGGTTTGGGCCCCTCCCTTCTCTGTAAAAACACTTAAACTGCGTATAATGGAATTTAAATCTTATACTGCATCGTGCTCAGCTGAAAATACAAACCGTTTTGATTTTTAATAAGTTCTTCGTGCGTTCCTTCGGCTTCAATTTTACCTTGATGCAAAACCACTATGCGGTCGGCATTTCGAATGGTTGCCAAACGGTGTGCAATTACAATGCAGGTACGGCCCTTCATTAATGTATCCAACGCTTCCTGAACCAAATGCTCGCTGGCGCTGTCTAAACTGCTGGTGGCCTCATCCAATACCAATATTTTAGGGTTTTTTAAAACCGCCCGGGCAATGGCAATGCGCTGACGCTGCCCTCCGGAAAGCTGAATACCCCGTTCGCCCACCAATGTGTTAAATCCATCGGGGAAAGAGCGTATAAAATCCAGGGCATTGGCCTTTTTAGCCGCATCCTCTATGTCTGCATCGGAGGCCTGCAAATTTCCGTAAGCAATGTTATCGCGAATGCTGCCGCTAAATAAAATTACATCCTGCGGTACCCAGGCTATTTGCTGCCTCCACACGGAGAGCGGAATATCGGCAATGTTGATTTGATTGGATTTAATTTCGCCCAAAACAGGATTGTAAAACCGTAATAAAAGGGCGGCCAACGTTGTTTTACCCGAACCGCTGGAGCCCACCAAAGCCAGTGTTTGTCCTTCTTGTACAGAAAAAGAAACCCCGTTTAATACTGTAAAATCGGGCCTTGAGGGATACGTAAATTGAATGTTGTTAAATTGTAAAACCCCCGAAAACTGAGTTGTTTCAAAGCTTTGATCCGGGTTTAAATTTTCCGAATCGCCGTCAATTAAATCAAATACGCGCTCGGTTGCTCCTATGGCACGCTGAATGGAGGCAATTTGTTCCGGCAACCCACCCAATGAGCCCGCCACAAATAAGGATAACATCATAAAGGTGCCAAAAGACGCTCCGGTAATGCTGTGCTCAACTTTTAGGGCATACAGCATTTGCCAAAGAATAAAAAACACCGAACCAAATACAAACACCATTACAAAAGAAAAAAACAAACCCCTGAATATGCCGTAACGCAGGCCCATTTTACGAATTGCATCGATGGCTTTGCCAAAACGTTTAATTTCATGGGCCTCGTTAGTAAAACTTTTTACATTGCTAATGCCCATAAACGCTTCTCCGGAAATACTGTTAGCCGCCGCAATGTAATCCTGGTACGATTTGGAAAACTTACGAATGCGTTTTGAAAACAAAATGGCTATCACCGTAAGGGGCGGAATTAAAAAAATAAACCATTTGGCTACCACCCACTCGGTTTGCAAAATAAGCAGGGTTAGCCCACCTACCCCCACAATTAATTGGCGAATAAACTCGGCCAAATTAATTGTAAAGGCATCGCTCACCACACTAATGTCGGTGGCAATGCGGCTGTTTAATTCAGCAGCCTGACGGTTTGAAAAAAACGACATGGGCATTTGAATAATTTTACTAAACGCGTTTAAACGCAGAGATCGGACAATGTTTTCGGTTACCTGAGCAAAAAAATAAACCCTGCCAAAAGAAAACAAGGCCTGAGCAAGCAAAATACCCAATAAAACAAGTCCGGTTTTATACAACTGGGTTTTAAGGGCTGCTGCCGGCATTTGATCTTCTCCTATATATCCAATAAGCTCGCCCGATTTTAACGGAAATATTAAGCCTACCGCAGCACTGGCTATTAAAAACACCAAACCAGCTATAAATTTCCAGCGTTCGGCACCCAAATACCGAAATAAACGGGCACTGCGTTGAATATTGGTCCAGTTTAATGCAGATTTGGGTAATTCTTCTTTTTTTAAACTGTCGGGGGAAGCACCGGGTCGAGCCATAGAGTGCAAAAGTACCGGTTTGTTTGGGTTAAATATCTAAAAATGAATGATTTAGGCATAAATTAGTTTATTTTGTGACTTCCGCTTAAAATCCTATATTTGCAGCCTGTTAAAATTTACGACCTATGAAACGTACTTTTCAGCCCTCGCAGCGCAAACGCAAAAACAAGCATGGTTTTATGGAACGCATGTCAACCGCTAACGGTCGTCGTGTAATCGCAGCCCGCAGAGCACGCGGACGTAAAAAACTAACGGTTAGCAGCGAGAGCACCCACAAATAATTTTTTATTTTTTATTTTTTTTGCCCGCTTTTTGGCGGGCTTTTTTGTTTTAAAAACCTCCCCAGAAAACAAGCGGGTGTTTAGGTACACATTACCGGTTTTTGTTATGGGTTTTTAGAGGCCTAAGCACAATTTTAATAACTGCTGTAGGATTTTTAATTGTAAATAATTTAGTTATTTTTATGATGCAATAAACTTGCGCCTATACGTGTTGTTTTGGTTGTATAGGAGAAGGTTTATTGCGTGTATATAATTTATTGGGCGTATTTACTAGATGGAAAAAATACGCTTCGCTTTACAGA
>CAWUNH010000217.1:0-3231 GCA_963923435.1 uncultured bacterium | reverse complement strand
GCCTTCGAATTACGGCAACCCAGTACCACGGGGTAGAACAGGAATATGCGTGCTCTGGAACACCGGTAGATTGTGTTAAAATGGCCGTAAATCACATTTTAAAACGCCGACCTGATTTGGTTGTTAGCGGAATTAATCACGGCAGCAATTCTTCTATAAATGTAATTTACAGCGGCACCATGAGTGCAGCAGTGGAAGGTGCCCTGGAAGGCGCCTCGAGCATTGGCATTAGCGTATGCGATTACCGAGATGCAGCCGTATTCGATCACGCAGAATCGTTGCTAAAACAATTGTTTAAAAAAGTTTTAGAAAATCCGCTGCCCAAGGGAATTTGCCTGAATGTAAACATACCTGCCAAACAGGATATGGATTTAAAAGGGGTTCGGGTGGTTCGACAAGCCAAGGCCCATTGGGTTGAACGTTTTGAGGAACGCAAAGATCCCTACGGCCGCAATTACTATTGGTTAACCGGAAATTTTGTAAACTTTGAGCCCGAATCAAACGATACCGATGAGGCGGCTTTAAGCGAACATTTTATTTCGGTTGTACCCATCAAAGCCGACATGACGGCCCATGAACACATCGCTTCGGTAAAATATTTTGAAAATGTTACAACCGCGCTATAACCGGTTTTGGATAGGATTAAGTCTTGGTATTTTAAGCCCTATATTGGTTTTGGTAATGTATTGGCTGTTTTTTTATGCCTACATGAGTTTTCCGGTCCGTTTTATAACCTATTTATTAAACGGCAACATGCTTGCTAACGTTATTAAAGTTTGTGTGCTGGGCAATTTAGCATGGTTTTATTGGAGCATGAAAAAAACCTGGGATGCAGCGTCTAAGGGAGTTTTAACCAGTGTGTTTTTGTATCTGTTGTTAGTATTGTGGATTTCCTATTACTTAGAAACAGATTTAAGCTAAGATGCGGTATTTTATTTTAACCGGGGAAATCAGTGGAGACCTTCATGCCGCTGCTTTGGTTAATGAACTGCGTACAACAGACCCCGATTGCGAGTTTATGTTTACCGGAGGTCAGCATTTAACCCGGGCCTGCGGAACGAAACCGGTTGTATCCATCCAAAACATGTCCTTTATGGGGTTTATTGAGGTAATACGCCATGCGGGCCAAATTTTAAAAAACTTTAAACGGATACGTTCCGAAATTTTAAAGTTTAACCCCCATTTGTTGATTTTAGTAGATTATCCCGGTTTTAATTTACGAATGGCCCGCTGGGCCAAAACCCATTCTTTTAAAGTGGCCTATTACATTGCTCCCAGTGTTTGGGCCTGGCACCAATCCCGCATTACTCAGTTAAAACAGTATACAAATCGTTTGTATGTTATTTTACCCTTCGAAAAATTATTTTTTAAAGAACGGGGTTTGGAAGTGGAATACGCAGGGCATCCTTTGGCTGAGCGCATTAAACGTCAATTTATGGAACAGCCCCTGTCCATATTAAAAAACGATGCGGTATCCCATAAACCCATCGTGGCTGTTTTTCCGGGGAGCCGAGCTCAGGAGCTTCGGCGTATTTTGCCACAGTGTCTGCATTTACCCGCTGAATTTCCGGATTTTCAGTTTGTTGTTTCAAAATCTCCACTTCTGCCCGAAACGCTTTACAAAGAGGCTTTAAAAAAAGGGTTTAAAGTAATTGAAAACGAGTCGTATGCGCTTTTACGCAGTTCAGTTGCTGGCATAATTAAATCTGGAACTTCAACCTTAGAGGCTGCATTATGGAAATTGCCCCAAATGGTAATCTATAAAATCAGTCCTTGGTCTTACCTTATTGCAAAATGTTTAATTAGGCTTCAGCACATTAGTTTGGTTAATATTATTTTAAATAAACCGCTGGTAGTAGAACTTATTCAAAAAAACTGCAATAAAACACAAATCAGCCAGGAACTTAAAAAATTACTCTTCGATGCAGCTTTTCGAGATCACATAATACGCGGGTATGAAGACTTGGATAAATTACTTTTAAACGAGGGGGTATCCCGAAGGATTGCAGAATCAATGACTCAATTGGCAGCTCATGAGTAGCAGGCAAATAATTGGGCTGATAATGGTATGCTGTTTCTGCAGTATTTTTTATGCAGGCCAATCCGATAGTTTAAACCGGGTTAAAATCCGAATTTACAGTGCTAAAAAATTGCAATCTTTTTTTATTAAGTCAAATGCTCCCATTACTATTTATATAGATTCTACTAAAGTTCCAATTACCGTTTCCAACTCCGTTTTGTGTGAATATTTAAACCCCGATTCGTTTCGAGTACTTGAGGGCAATCAGGTTATAAAGTTAAAGTATTGTGAATTTAAATCCGACAGCCTTTTGGTAACAGGCTTAACCGATTTGCCGAAAAAACTTCGCAGGTACGAGGGATTTATCTCTTGTGCTGTTAAAAAAGACAGTTTAATACTTTTAAACATTCTTCCGATGGAACGCTACATAGCAGGTGTTACGGAAGCCGAAGGTGGAAAACGTTGCCATTCGGAATTTTATAAAGTACAATCCGTTTTGGCACGCACGTATTTGCTGAGCCACTGGTTTAAACATGCTTTGCAGAACTTTCAATTGTGTGATCAGGAACATTGTCAGGTGTATTATGGAAAGCCCCAAAATAAAAATGTAGCGTTGGCAACAGAGGCAACTCAGGGGCAGGTGCTGGTGGATGAGAATGAACGGTTAATTGTTTCTGCATTTCACAGCAACAGTGGGGGACAAACCGCCAATTCCGAAGATGTTTGGGGGGGCAAGACCTCCTATTTAAAATCTGTAACCGATTCATTCAGTATGGGAATGCCCAGTTATTACTGGCAAAAAAAAATTAGCAAGCAAGATTGGCTCAGGTATTTAAAAGAACAGCATCGTTTAACCGTTTTAGATCATGAAGTATTCGAGTCTTGCAATTGGGAAATGCAACAGCGTAAAACCCATATAACGATTAAAGGAGTTTCAATTTCAACCCGACAGTTACGCAAGGATTTTAAATTGCGATCCACTTTTTTTTCAAGCAATTTAAATTCAAAAAACGAATTGGTTTTTAACGGTCGTGGATTTGGTCATGGGGTAGGATTAAGTCAGGAGGGAGCAATGAAAATGGCTCAAAACGGGTTCAACTACAAAACAATAGTGCATCATTATTTTCAAAATGTAAAAATGTTACCATTTAAAACGCTGGTTAATAAAAATGAAAACTAATCGTATAGTATTTTGTTTTATAGTTATGGGA
>CAWUNH010000216.1:0-3236 GCA_963923435.1 uncultured bacterium | reverse complement strand
TGACAATTCACATTCACAATACGTAATTCAATTAAATCTAACAGAACGGTTTATTAATATCGCAGATTTATATGTAAAATATAATTCTTCTCTATTTAAAGGTTTTTCCTTACAAACCGGCATGATGAACAGGCCTTTTGGGTATGATATTTCTTATTCTTCTTCAGATAGAGAATCTCCCGAAAGAGCAAGATATACGCAATTACTAATGCCTAATGAAAGAGATCTTGGCGCCGAATTTATTTTTGAACCAAAAAAAATTAATGGCTTAAAATTTACAACTGGTTTATTTAATGGCACAGGTTTAATGATACCAAATATTAATTTATCTGATATTGATTCAAAAAAAGATTTAATCAGCAGGTTAAGTTACTATAATAAACATAGTAATATTAATTACGGTTTGGGTGTTTCCAATTATTATGGATTTGAAAGACTTGCAAATAACAGATTATATGAACTAGACAACTCTAATTTTTTTTCTTATAAATGTAAAGATACCACAACTACACTTTATAAAAATTTATTTGTAAAAAGACTTTATTATAATATCGAAGGCTTATTATCCTATGAGACAAAGTATTCAAAAATCACTTTAAGAGGCGAGTATATTTTTGGACAACAGCCAGGGATTAATTTTAAAAATTACATGGGAAATAGAAGTCCTCAAAATGTTACCAGTGGCGATACGTATTTAAGAACTTTTAATGGAGGTTACTTTTTTATTATTAACAAATTAAATATGTTGCCCATTGAACTGGTATTAAAATATGAATGGTTTGATCCTAATAGTCTGGTTAGCGGAAAACAATTATTAAAATCTAATAATTTTTCAGGCTCTGATATAAAATATGAAGCAATTGGATATGGATTAAACATAATGCTTTCTGAAAACATAAAGTTAATGTGCTACTATAATAATGTAAAAAACGAAATAGCAGGCAATATTCAAGATTATAATAGAAATTTAAAAGACGATATTTATACTGTAAGATTACAAATGAAATTTTAAAAATTGATAAACCACTTAACATTAACTTAACATACCACCAGTCTATAATTTATAATTTTAAAAAAAATCCTATGTTTGGAATCGACACAACGCTTGCTATCTTTTTAATAATCTGTGTGGCTTTGGCCTGTTTTTTTGAATTTATTAACGGGTTTCATGATACCGCCAATGCCGTGGCTACGGTTATCTATACCAATTCTTTAAAACCCGCCTTGGCAGTTGTATACAGCGGTATTTTAAATTTTTTGGGCGTTATGCTGGGCGGCATTACAGTGGCCATGGGAATTGTTAATTTACTTCCAATGGACGCCCTGCTGGACAGTAATGCCTACCATGGCGTGGCCATGATTTTGGCCCTGCTGATCAGCGCCATTGTTTGGAATTTCGGGACCTGGTACTTTGGAATTCCCTCATCCAGTTCGCATACCATTATTGGTGCCATTTTGGGAATTGGACTGGCCTTTTATTTTTTACCGGGCAATTACGGTTTAACGGCAGTAAACTGGGATAAAGCCAAAGATACCGGCCTGGCTTTGCTTTTGTCTCCACTCCTGGGTTTTTCGGTAGCCATAATTATGATGTTTGTTTTTAAACGCCTTATAAAAAATGAGGTTATATACAAAGAACCCATTCCTGGAAAAAAACCCCCGCTTTGGGTTCGCATGATTTTATGGACTACTTGTGGCTTGGTTAGTTTTTTTCACGGTCAAAACGATGGTCAAAAAGGCGTTGGGCTGCTCATGCTAATTTTTATTGCCATTTTACCCGGACAATTTTCGGTAGACCAATCGGTAAACCTACAAAGCATTAATGCCCATGTTCGAGAAATTCAAACCATTGTGGCCACCACCGATACCACCGAGTTTGGTAAAGACGAATTAAAACAATTTCATCAAATTCAGGATCATGCAGTTCATTTTGGTACGCTTATTAAATCGGCTGCGTTTGCCTCCGACATAAAGCTTACAGAACGGTTTAGCCTTCGAAAAGATATTGTAAAGGTTACCAAAGGCGCCGATAAATTATTAAAGAGTCCAAATTTTGCTATAAGTCCTAAAGACAAAACCATTTTAAAACAACAAATAAAAGACAGTAAAAAACTGATTGAATACGCTCCCTCATGGGTGGTTATTTTAATTTCCGTTTGTTTAGGTTTGGGAACCATGGTAGGCTGGCGACGCATTGTAAAAACGGTTGGAGAAAAAATTGGAAAGCAGCACATGAGTTATGCGCAAGGCGCCAGTGCCGAAATTGTAGCCTCCTTGGGTATTGGACTTGCCAGTTGGCAGGGTTTGCCGGTAAGCACAACCCATATGTTATCCTCCGGTGTGGCAGGTTCAATGGTTGCTAAAAAAGGGCTTAAAAACTTACAAAAAGGAACCATTAAAACCATTGCGCTGACCTGGATTTTTACACTACCGGCCACTATAATTTTATCCGGAAGTTTATTTTTATTATTCCGCTGGCTCCTGTCTTAAGTGCGCTTTAATGAGTTCGGCTTTAGGCTTGCCCACAACAGCAACCCAGGAGGTATAGCCGGCTTTAATCATTGCGGCATAACTTCCAAAGGTTTTTAATAAACGATCGGAGCTTTTAGGACCAATGCCCTTTATAGTTTCTAATCGACTGGTATTTTGAGCCGCACTCCGGCGTTTGCGGTGATGTTGCAGTCCAAAACGGTGCGCTTCATCTCGAATGTGTTGAAGTGTTTTTAAAACCGGATCCCGCCGGTTTAAATAAACGGGAGAAGCCGCAGCGGGTAAAAAAATTTCTTCCAGGCGTTTTGCAAGTCCAATAACATCAATGGTGTTTAATAAATTTAAGCGATTGAGGCTTTCGCAGGCGGCCTGCAGTTGCCCTTTGCCACCATCAATTACAATTAGGTCGGGTAATGGACGCTTTTCTTTAACAAGCCGGCTGTATCTGCGAAAAACAGCTTCGCGCATGGCGGCATAATCATCAGAAGGCCCGGCATGTTTAATATTAAACAGTCTGTATTCCGAAGGTTCCGGAGTTCCATTAATAAAAACCGGCATGGCACTTACCGTGTAGCTGCCCTGTAAATGACTGTTATCAAACGCTTCCATTCGAAGGGGAATGTTCTTTAAGTGCAACAGGCGTTGCATTTGGCGCAACACATCGGTATGGGTTGTTTTGGCATGAAGGCTTCGTTCCATTAAATGTTTTTTGGCATTTTGATAACAAAGCTGTAATACCTTTAGGT
>CAWUNH010000215.1:0-3253 GCA_963923435.1 uncultured bacterium | reverse complement strand
GATGCAAACCGATTGGCATTAAAATGCGGTCCTCTCAGCGCAAAAAAAAGTCCGTTGGAACGAATGTTACGCGAATCGGTACAAATATCCAATTGCTGTTCGATCCAAAGTTTATATAGTTCCGGTATCGTCATTTTTATGTAAAAAAAAACCTCCGGGAATGCCGAAGGTTTTATTCGTTGTAATGATTGATTATTTTCCTCCCATACCTTTAGGGCTTCCAACACGGGTCATTGCACAGCGGAATCCTAACCATGCATTAGATTGACGCTGGTCTAAATAACGGCGAACACCGGGGTTTAGGAAATATGCTCGGTCTCTCCAGCTGCCTCCCTTGATTACACGGGATTTATCGTTTATAAGAGAAGTTTTACCATATTCGTACATCATTTTAGCAGACTGGTTTTGGAAATCACCAATTACATCTTCATTTTTATAATAAATACTGGACAACAAATCACCGTCCATGTAATTTATGTAATCGGCCATTTTATAATTGCGGCGTTCGTCCAAATTATCGGCTGCAACAGCACTGGAAACTTCCCGCCATTTAATACGTCCGGGTACATCGGTCATTCCATCGGGAATGGTAAAGTACTTTGCCTGTAACGTAACGGTTGAAGTTACACCGGGCTTTGTAGGATCGTAATTATTAGCCACATGATTATAACGTTGTACTATAGGGGTTCCATCGTTTGCTAAAATCTGACCGCCTAACCAAGGTTTAATTGAATCTGCCCCGGCAGTTGTATCTGGATTGGGTACAAATAAATCTGTTACATTGGCGGCATAAGAGGTTTCATCGCGAACCTGCGTACGAAACACATTGCCTCGGAAGGGTCTGAATTCATCGGCATCTTGCAGGGTATTGGGACGGTATACATCCATGGTCCATTCAGAAACATTTCCGGCCATATTATACAATCCAAAATCATTTGGCCAAAATGAATATACGGGCGCTGTAATGTCGGCATTGTCGTTAAGAGCCCCGGAAACACCCATAAAATCACCATTGCCTCTTACAAAATTGGCATTCATTTGACCTAAATAATCATCGGAGGCGTTACGTGTGCCATGTCCATTCCAGGGATATACCCTACGCTCCGTAACCCGTTCATCGATGGTATTACCAATTAAGCCATACGCAGCAAATTCCCATTCTGCTTCGGTTGGAAGCCTGTATTTAGGTAAAAAGATTCCATCTTCCATCCGAATTTCACGTTGGCCGTCGGCATTGGGATCTGAGGATGGCATTTTGCTTTTAAGCTGTCCCTGCCATACACCGGATAAATAAGTATCGGTTGAAAAGTAATCGCTGGAAGAGGGTTGCGGATTGTGATCCAACAATCCTTCGCGAATCAGAATCATTTCATTAACGCGATCGGTACGCCAAGCACAAAAGTCATTGGCCTGCAGCCAATTAATTCCTACAACGGGATAGTCTCTATACGAGGGATGTCGCAAATAATAATCTACCATGGGCTCGTTGTAGGCGAGCTTTTCACGCCATACGAGGGTGTCGGGTAAAGCCAAATAGTAAATTTCAGGATAATCGGTTCCAAAAATCCGATTGGTCCAGTATAAATATTCCAGATACGAAAAGTTACTGACCTCGGTTTCGTCCATATAAAATGAGGATACAGTTACCCGGCGGGGTACGTTGTTCCATTCGTAGGTAACATCTTGCTCTGTACGCCCCATTGTAAAGGAACCTCCTTCAACGAGTACTAAACCGGGTCCGGTTTCTTGCTCTTCGTAAGGCACTTTTTCAAATCCTCCGTTTGTAGGATCGTTATAGGCCCAACCGGTTATAGGAGAACGTTCCTGTTGACAGGAAAACAGGAGGCCGGCAACTAAAAAAAACGCTATGCGGTATCGGTTTTTCATATAAGGTGTAAAGTCTAACAATAAGTGTTTAACGTCAAAATAATCAATAGGTTACAAATATATTAAAAAGATGGACATTCCACCACTTTAAATTTGGGGGCTTTTTTTCGGCAAAACGACTGGAATTGCATCGAAATTTCATGGCCGCCTCCGGTAATTCCCGAAAGTTGTGAAATGGTTACATCGTAACTGTAACCAAATTTGAAGAAACTGTTTTGAATTCCTATTAAGGGCATTACCGCATCTGAACTACGGTACCATAAACCCGCAACAAAAGGTCCGTTAACATAATACAGCCCCACATTCACTTGAACGATACCTTGTTGACTCATTATCAATACGTTAGGAGAAAAATAAGATTTATTTTCTCGATCCAATGCATGTACGTAACCACCGTGTAGGGTAAATTTTGCCGGCAATTTAGCTGTCCCTAAAAGGCCTTCATCGGGCTGATTGATATGATGGGCTGAAAGGCCAAAAAAGTAATTCTTACCAAAGCCCAGCATACCTGCTGAAAAATCAGCGGCGGTTTTTTGGGCAGCCGGAATAGCTTCCCGGGTATTCCAAATAAAACCTCGCCGGGGATCTATCATATCTCCAAAATGTAAATTATTAACATCCAGATTTTTTTGCATATAAGTTCCCTGCAATCCAAATTTTAAAGCCAGTTTATTACTAATAACCGCCTGATAAGAATATATAAGGGACACATTGGTGGTTTTAAGTTTTCCCAATGCCTGATCGTCGTTGGTGATAATCATCCCCAATCCGCCGGCCAATCGATCGGAATGAAAATCGCCCGAAAGCGAATAGGTAACATAGCGTCCGTTGATATTTGGCCATTGATTTCTGTAATTAATGACCCCTCGGGGACAACGACCCGTTCCCGCAAATGCAGGATTTAAATATAAGGGATTGGCGTAAAACTGGGTGAATTGAGGATCTTGTGCAAAGGACTCGGAAACTCCACTCAACAGGGCAACCAATATGAGTACAATATTACATTTCATGTACAGGACACTTACCTATTATACAAATATACTTAATTATTTATAAAATTACAAAAAATGTAAAAAAACTTTACCCAACGCTTTTATTATTAAAGCCCCCTGTATTTTAATTTTTTAAATTTTAAAACACGAAATTGGACTGTGATGCGTTACTTTGTAAGTATGCTTAAAAAAGCAATTTTATCTGTTTTTGGGTTGCTTTTAATTCCTGCAACAGGTATGGGTCAGTGGATCCAAAACATTCGCTTGGAATTGCCCCAACGAAATACTGGACCCGAATTAGAAAAAATAGGCCTTTTAATTGATGGCTTACAGTACGATGCGCAGCAAAACTATATGCCTTATGTGCAATTAAC
>CAWUNH010000214.1:0-3277 GCA_963923435.1 uncultured bacterium | reverse complement strand
GTGCCAACAGCGACCGCGATGTGGTAAATTTATTTTATGGCTTTGTAAATGGTCCTTCCAAAACCTACTTTCCAGTTAATTATTACGATAAAAACGGAAATCCGGTTTCATTGGGGGTTAGCAATGCAGACGGAATTGCCCAAAAAGCCCGTCACGCTGTATTGGGAGCCGAATGGGATGTTTTTAACGATTTGGAATTAAATATAGAAGTTTATGAAAAAGATTTTGACCAAGTGGTAAATATTAACCGCGATAAAATTTTTGATGACATTACCAGTAATAAAAACCGTCCAGAAATTTACCGTAAAGATTTTATCATCGAACAGGGTCGTTCGCAAGGACTGGATTTAACCCTAAAATACGAACATAAACGCTGGTACTTTTGGGGCGTGTATTCCTTAACCTACAATCAGCGATGGACCTATAATCCCTTCGAAAACAAGGTATATGTATACCCTCCCAATTTTGACCGGCGCCACAATGTAAACCTGGTAGGATCCTATGTGTTTGGTAAAACCAAGGCCTGGGAATGTAACATTAGATGGAATTTAGGCACAGGATTTCCCTTTACTCAAACGCAAGGATTTTTTAATCAAATCAATCCAAGGGATCAGATTAACTACAATTATACCCAATCCAACGGAAATTTAAATTACATTCCCTCTACTCTTAACGGGGGCCGCCTACCCGATTACCATCGCTTGGATATTGGACTTAAATATACACGTGCGATAAACACTCGTAACAAACTGGAAATCAATGCAGGGGCCAGTAATCTATACAACCGAGAAAATATATTTTACGTGGACCGCTTTAGTTTTAAACGCATCAATCAACTGCCCATTTTACCAACCCTAAACCTATCACTAACCTATTAATTATGGCGCAAAAAATTTATACCCGAACCGGAGATGCCGGTGAAACTTCGCTGCTGGGAGGACTGCGGGTTCCAAAACACCATTTACGCATTGAAGCCTATGGAACCGTAGACGAATTGAACGCCCATATAGGCCTGGTGCGGGACCTTTGCGCGGATTCGGAAACAGTTGAAACCCTGGGTAAAATTCAGGATTTTTTATTTCATATTGGCTCCCATCTGGCCTTGGATCCGCAATCGAAATCCATCACTTTACAAGACTTACGTTTGGAAGAAATTACACATCTGGAAACCGAAATGGACCGAATGAGTGCCCTGCTTAAACCCATGACGCATTTTATTTTACCCGGAGGGCATCCCAGCGTATCGCATTTGCACATTGCTCGCTGCATTTGCCGCAGAGCCGAGCGGGCCGTACTCCGATTGCACGAATTGGAACCGTTGGCTTCAACCCTGATAAAATTTTTAAACCGATTGTCCGATTACCTCTTTGTACTTTCGCGCTATACAGCATATTTATTGGGTGTTTCTGAGCGCCTTTGGATTCCCAAAGCATGAACCCTGCAGCGGAATTATTATCCAGGGATTCCTTCAGTCAATGGCTGGGCATTAAACTGATTTCTGTTTCAGACGCAAATTGCGTAACACAAATGAAAGTAACCAAAGACATGTTAAATGGTTTTGGGGTTTGTCACGGTGGGGTATTATTTAGTTTAGCCGACAGCTGCATGGTGTTTTCTGCCATAAAACCCGATTTGGTCCAATACAGTATTGAAAGTCAAATCTCCTATTTTAAATCCGTTGCTTTGGGAGAATTGCTTGAGGCCCGTTCCGAGCGCATCCACGACTCCAATAGATTGAGCCGCTTCAGCATTCGCATTCAATCGATTGAGCAAAAAAAAGAGCTTGCTCGTTTTTACGGAACTGTTTATAAGTTATAAAATGAACTCAAATTATTATTTTTATATAATTGATTATCAATTATTTATATTAATAAACAAGATTTTAACACAAGGATTATATGTTAATATCTATTAACTTATTAAATTTGTCTTGTTAAAAACTCTCAAATGAAAAAACTTTTTTTAGCCTTTACATTGTTGTTTTGTGGCCTAACCCAGGCCCAATTGGTCGATGAACAAAATGTTACCATCACCATGGATTTACAACCTATTTTACAATTGGAAATGAACGGGTCTCCCAATGTTGACTTCGTGTTTGATGATATTGCCGACTATATGGGAGGAATTACCAAATACGGTGCCACTCAACTTAAAGTGAGCTCCTCTATTTCCTGGGATTTGTACGCGGTTGGAACTTCGGCTGCGGCAGCAACCAATTTTTGGGATAACCAAGTGTCCTATGGCAACATCAGTGGTGTTTTGGATGTCACAACTTTACCATTGGAAGCGCTGGAATTGCATCAGGATAAAACCAATCCTTCTTCTGCCGGTGCTACAGGCCCATTTGACGACTACTTTACCAACTTTGGCACCTCACCCGTTGCTACCGGTGCCAATAACATTTACACCAGTGCAGCACCTTATACCCGCCCTGCAGTAACAGAAAAATATATTGCAGGACACAATGCGGCTACCGATTTTGTTGCCGGAGGAAGCTATTTGTTGTTAAACGCCACTGTTGGTGCCGGAAGTAATTACTGGTACAGCATTGATTACCGTTTAGTTCCAGGATTACCGGCAATTTTTCCAAACGCCAGAACCAATGCCGGGGTTGCCCGCGATATAGCAACCGTTTCGGGTGCGGGTACTTATGCGCGTCCCGGTGTTTATACCATGAATGTTAAGTACGTTTTGGTTGAAAACTAAGTTGGGTATTTAATACCCCTCTGTTAACAAGTAATTTGAAAAGAGGTGCCAACTGTTTGGCACCTCTTTTATTTTGTAACAGTAGATACCTTATGTATAAACTGTTGGCTGTTTTTTTGTTTTTTACCCTACTGACCAAGGCTCAGTGTCCCGGACCTTCGGGTGGTGCTGCTAATTGCGATCCGATTTTATCTGAAATTAGGATGGATACTCCCAATTTTGTGGATTTTACCTTTGATTCGTTTTCAAAAATTAACGGTGGAATGCAATTTTACGGATCTACTCAAATTAAAATTATTACCCAAAACAATCCGGCATTAATTTGCAAATGGAACCTCATTATGTATGTTTTTAACAGTGGGGCTCCCACGCCCGTAAATGCTTTTGACGAAATGGCTTTGTACGGATCGGGAAGCGGCATTCAGCCAACCCTTAATTACATTCAGGTTCGGATAAGCAACATTTGCGGCACCCCAGTGAATAATGGTGTATGGCAAACCTTTGCAGCCTCTAACGGTGCAGCTATTGATATTATAAACAATGCTGTTTTAACCCTTGCCGGAAATTGCAA
>CAWUNH010000213.1:0-3286 GCA_963923435.1 uncultured bacterium | reverse complement strand
TTCCTCTACGTCTCGTGGGCTCGGAGATGTGTATAAGAGACAGAAACAGTATCAGATCATCGTATTAGATCCCCCTTCCTACGGCCATGGACCAAAAGGCGAAAAATGGAAATTGGAAGAACAGCTGGCTGAGATGATGAAGGGTGTTTTAGAACTCTTAGATCCCAGTCATCACCTGCTCATATTAAACGCATACTCCTTAGGTTTTTCAGCACTCATTACTCAAAATCTTCTCAACCCCTATTCAAATCAACAAAAAAGTCAAATGGATTATGGAGAACTCTATGTGTCCTCTGCCTCCGGCATATGTTTGCCGCTTGGGGTATGGGGTTCTCTTGAAAAAAACAACTAATACACTGCAAACTTCGTTAACGGTGTTTTATTCCACCATAATCTTAATCCATTTTTGATCAACCACAATCCAATAGATACCAGAATTAAGTTCAGGTAATTGAAGTTTAACTCCCTTATCCTGAACCATCAACTCGTATACACCAAGCTGCTGTCCTAAAACATTAAACAATTCGGCCTTTGTTTCTTTAGGAACCGGATTTATTACAATAAAAGAATGTGCAGGAACGGGATATGCAAAATACGTGTCCGCAAAAGGGTTTATCGGATTCAATCCCATACAGCTGTTTACAATTACCAATACTGTAGCAAATCCCGTACAACCGTTATTGTCGGAACCTGTTACCGTGTATAACATATTGGATACGAGGGAAGAGGATGTTACAACTGAAGGTGTTGTAGGACCAAAATTCCAAGTATAGGTCGCTGCACCGGAGGCTGTTAATGTAAAGGACTGATTTTTACACACACTGGTTTTAGATGCAACTGCGCTAAGGCTTGGCAAGGGTAATACCAACAGAGATACCGTTTGCTCCACATTACAATTTAAATTGGCACTGTTTGATACGGTAGAAAGGGTATAAATCGTGCTTATGGTGGGAGATACCATAACGGATGCCTGTTGAAATCCATTTGACCAAGAATACGAACTTGCACCGGAGGCTGTTAGAGTTGCCGTATTTCCTTTACAAACGGCTGTGGGTCCGCTAACCGATACAGAGGGTACAAATACAGCAATCTGAAGTGATTGCGAAGTGGAACATCCTGAAGTGGTACCGGTAAGGGTATAAACCGTGGTTAACGACGGACTTAGTACCATGCTGGATGTTTGAACCCCGTTGGACCAATTGTATGCATTGGCTCCAGTGGCCGTTACAGTTACTGAACTGCCTGCACATATTAATGCGCTGCTGGTTTGAATGCTCAGGGTCGGGCTTGGCGAAGTTACAACCACCTGATTGGCCCACGAAACACAGCCAAAAGAATTACTGGCCGCAACTGAATACAAAGTAGGTGCGGTTGGATTAACAATAAGTGAAGAACCAACCAAAGCACCTGGATACCAGGTATACGAAATTGCGCCATTGGCGGTCATGGTAACTGCAGTTCCGGGGCAAACCACCGAAGAACTGGAAACAATATTCACGGTGGGCACCGGGTTGGTATTAACCGATAAAGTTGCCGTTCCAATACAAGTTCCGTTACTGGCGGTAACGGTATAGATGGTGGATGCGCTTGGAGATGCTACAATGGCCTGACCAACCGTACCGTTCGGTTGCCAGGTAAAACCGGTTGCAGCAGCCGCTGCTGTTAAGGATGTGGGATAACCGGCACAAACGATTGAACTGGATGCAATGGCATTTACTTGAAGAGGAGCAACCGTAACCGTGGTTAATACCGTTGAGGTTCCGCAACCGTTTTGTCCCAATACGGTGTAGGTGGTAGTTGCATTTGGAGTAAAAGAAATACCACTGCTGATACCAGGATTTAACCAGGTATAGGTTAAAGCGCCAGAGGGGCTCAAGGCCACAGCCTGTCCCAAACAAACGCTGTTACCGGTTGTATTTACAGTTATACTGGGTACACTGTTACTTACAATTACAGTAATTGCTGCATTTCCCGTACAATTGGCCGGTGAGGTTCCCGTTCCCTGAACGGTATAGGTTGTGGTTACCGAAGGAGAAACCACAATGCTGGAACTGGTTACATTTCCTGTACTCCATGAAAAATTTGAAATTGCATTGGTTGTAAGCGTAAGGTTGGTACCTGCACAAATACTGGGGGCAATGCTGTTACTGCCAGAACTGTATAAAGAAACATTACATAATTTTGTAATAACAATCATACCATTGGCGTTATTTGAGCCGGAGGTATTGGTTGGGTTGATACCATTATTAATGGAGCCACCACCACCGCCTTCTGGAAAATACGTCGTTCCGCCGTGAGATCCGCCACCACCTGAATATCCGCCGCCGCCGCCGCCCCTGCGATTGTCCCAACTGCTGGCTCCACCGCCGCCACCAAATCCTCCATGACCGTATTGAGCACCGCCCGTAGCACCGTTTACAAAAGCCAAACCACCGGCATTTCCGGCACCGTTTGAGTTTAATCCGCCGCCGCCATCTGCACTGGAACTTGTGCCACCGCCGCCACCCGATGTACCGGCAGTTCCTATATTACAATTGGCACCGGCTCCGGGATTACCGTTTATACTTACCGTACCATCCGATAATCCGGTATAGGATTGCGCCCATGAACCGCCGCCCCCACCTGCAACGATGAGCGGTGTATTGTTTGTATACGTTACAAAACTACCCCCTCCTCCACCGTATTGATTGGTACCCGGACTAATGGGTGGAGCACCCTGCTGACCGGGTAAAATATATAAAACGGTTCCTGCTGTTAAGGTAAAATCTCCGGCAATTACAGCGCCCCGTCCTGCATTGGTCCCAAATCCTTTTGCACCGTAAGCCGTAATTCGATACGCACTTGTAACGGGTATGGTAAACGATTGAATTCCGGCTGAAACCGAAACCGAACCGTTTAAATTGGTTGTTAAATAGGTGCTTCCGGTCATCGCTGCGGTAGGACCCACAGAACCGCTTGCGCCGCATGGAATAAAGGTATAACTCACTTGTGCTCTAGATATGCTCAAGCATAAAACACCTGTAATAAAAAGAAATTTAATTAGCTTCATTTTAATAATATTAATATCAAATATAAAAAAAAGAGCCACATAGGTGGCTCTTTTCTTAAAATACTGTTGTATCGGATTATTCTATAACCAAACGCTGGGTTTTACCCTCTGCTTGTATAAAGTAAATACCCGATGTTACATGATTGAGCTCGGCCTTGTATCCGTTTTCTGCATTCAGTACCAGCGTCTTTACACGCTGTCCCAATGCATTGATAACCTCTACACGCATTGTTTTAT